>NZ_JBGLYM010000040.1:0-46749 GCF_047303955.1 Pseudomonas sp. Pseusp88
CACGCGCTACTGTGGGAGCGAATTCATTCGCGAAAGCTTTATTCCGGACGCCGCCAATGTGTTGGATGTACTGGCCCATTCGCGGATGAATCCGCTCCCACAGATTCGATGATATGCACACGCTACTGTGGGAGCGAATTCATTCGCGAATGGGCCGATACATTCAACGCATCTTCTGAGACTGAAAGACCGCTTTCGCGAATGAATCCGCACAAGGCTCCGGTGATTGAGCCGGTTTCGTGTTGATTAATGGATTGATGAGAACGAATTGTGGGCACGAATTCGCTCCCGGGATCAGGTTTCATAAAACCAGACTTTGTGTAACTTATTATTTCTAAAAGTTGGCTGTTGCAACAGAATTAAGACGCTCAATAGTTATAAAAGCGTTATTGCTCATGGATTAACGATGAGTAATGAGCCGAGCCCACTCAATAATTGCCACGTTGACAAACTTCCTTGGCCGTCAATAATCCTCAACTGTCATACGACAACAGATGACACTCATAAAAATAACAACGCCGGAGATATCCATGGACTTCAAACGTACCTTCCTCCTTGCTGCACTTCCCCTGGCCCTGTGTCTGGCTGCGTCGGCCCAGGCCGAGACCAAGATCAAGTTCGCTGAAATCCATCCTGCCGGTTACCCGACCGTAGTCGCCGAAAGCAATATGGGTAAAGTCCTGGAAAAGGAAAGCAAAGGCGATATCAGCTTCAAGATGTTCGCCGGTGGTGTGCTGGGTTCCGAGAAGGAGGTGATCGAGCAGGTGCAACTGGGCGCCATCCAGATGGCCCGGGTCAGCCTCGGTGTGGTCGGGCCGGTGGTGCCGGAAGTGAACGTGTTCAACATGCCGTTCGTGTTCCGTGACCAGGCTCATATGCGCAAGATCATCGACGGCGAGATCGGTCAGGAGATCCTCGACAAGATCACCAACTCCAACACGAAAATGGTTGCCCTGGCCTGGATGGACGGTGGCACGCGCAACCTCTACACCAAAAAGCCGGTGCGCTCCCTGGCCGACCTCAAGGGCATGAAGATCCGCGTGCAGGGTAACCCGCTGTTTATCGACACCATCAATGACATGGGCGGCAACGGCATCGCCATGGACACCGGGGAAATCTTCAGCGCCCTGCAGACCGGTGTGATCGACGGCGCCGAGAACAACCCGCCAACCCTGCTCGAACACAACCACTACCAGAATGCCAAGTACTACACCCTGACCGGGCACCTGATCCTGCCGGAACCGGTGGTCATGTCCAGGGCGACCTGGGACAAACTCAAGCCTGAAGAGCAGGCGCTGGTGAAGAAGGCCGCCCGTGACGCGCAGATGGAAGAGCGCACCTTGTGGGATGCCAAGTCAGCCAGTGCCGAAGAGAAGCTCAAGGCGGCAGGCGTGGAATTCATCACCGTGGACAAAAAACCCTTCTACGACGCCACCCAGCCGGTGCGGGACAAATACGGCGCGCAATTCGCCGAACTGATCAAGCGCATCGACGCCGTTCAGTAAGCCTGTATCTCCTGACGCCTCTGCACGCCCGGCCTTGCGCCCGGCGTGCTTCTCACGGTGAAGCCTGATGAAAAATATGCTGCTCAGCCTCAACGACAAGATCTACATGGCTTGTATCTGGGTCGCCGGTCTGGCGGTCCTGGCCATTTCCCTGATCATTCCCTGGGGCATCTTTGCCCGCTACGTACTGGGTTCCGGGTCCGGCTGGCCGGAGCCCACTGCCATTCTGCTGATGATGGTCTTCACCTTCATCGGCGCGGCAGCCAGTTACCGCGCCGGTGCGCACATGGCCGTGGCCATGCTCACTGACCGCATGGAGCCCGGCGTGCGGCAACGGGTGAGCGTCCTGACCCAGGTTTTCATGGCAATCATCTGCCTGTTCATGACCATCTGGGGCATCAAGTTGTGCGCTGCCACCTGGAATCAGTTCCTTGGTTCATTGCCAACGGTACGCGTGGGTGTCAGTTACCTGCCGATTCCTGTGGGTGGTTTTCTGACCCTGATCTTTGTCCTGGAGAAACTCTTTCTGGGTGACCAAAGCAACCGCAGGGTTGTGCGTTTCGATCTGGTAGAAGAAAGCGAAGGGGCGGCATAAATGGATGCGTTTATCCTGTTGGGCAGTTTTATTGCGCTGATCCTGATCGGTGTGCCGGTAGCCTTCGCGCTAGGCATGTCTGCACTGATCGGTGCCTGGTGGATCGACATTCCGTTCTCCGCGATGATGATTCAGGTCGCCGGGGGCGTGAACAAATTCTCCCTGCTGGCCATTCCGTTCTTCGTCCTGGCCGGGGCGATCATGGCCGAGGGCGGCATGTCCCGGCGTCTGGTGGCGTTTGCCGGGGTGCTGGTGGGCTTTGTCCGTGGCGGTCTGTCTCTGGTCAATATCATGGCTTCGACCTTCTTCGGCGCCATTTCCGGTTCTTCCGTGGCCGATACGGCGTCGGTGGGTTCGGTACTGATCCCGGAGATGGAGCGCAACGGCTATCCCCGGGATTTCTCCACGGCAGTGACGGTCAGCGGTTCGGTGCAGGCCTTGCTCACGCCGCCCAGTCATAACTCGGTGCTGTACTCCCTGGCGGCCGGTGGCACGGTGTCGATTGCCTCACTGTTCATGGCTGGTATCGTTCCAGGGCTGTTGATGAGCGCCTGTCTGATGGTGCTGTGTCTGGTCTTCGCCAGGAAGCGCAATTATCCCAAGGGTGAGGTGATTCCGCTCAAGCAGGCGCTGAAAATCTGCGGCGAAGCCCTCTGGGGCATGATGGCCATGGTCATCATTCTCGGCGGGATTCTCTCGGGGATTTTCACCGCCACTGAATCGGCAGCGATTGCCGTGCTATGGGCGTTTTTCGTGACCATGTTCATCTACCGTGACTATAAGTGGCGCGAGCTGCCCAAGCTGATGCACCGCACGGTTCGGACCATTTCCATCGTCATGCTGCTGATCGGCTTTGCTTCGAGCTTCGGCTACATCATGACCCTGATGGAAATCCCCGCGAAAATCACCACGATGTTCCTGACCCTGTCGGACAACCGTTACGTGATCCTCATGTGCATCAACGTCATGTTGCTGCTGCTGGGCACAGTGATGGACATGGCACCGCTGATCCTGATCCTTACGCCGATCCTGATGCCGGTGATCCTCGGCATCGGCGTCGACCCGGTGCAGTTCGGCATGATCATGCTGGTCAACCTGGGCATCGGCCTGATTACGCCACCCGTGGGCGCGGTGCTGTTCGTCGGCTCGGCGGTGGGCAAGGTCAGCATCGAATCGACGGTCAAGGCACTGCTGCCGTTCTATGGCGTGCTGTTCATTGTGTTGATGCTGGTGACTTACATTCCGGCGATCTCGCTGTGGTTACCGCATCTGGTTCTATAAGCGTTTGTTTTGATGAATCCGGCTTGTGGTAGCGAGGCTTGCCCGCGAAAGCGATGTTGCGATCTCTGAGATTTCGTCGGATGCACCGCCTCTTCGCGGGCAAGCCTCGCTCCAACAGTCTCACTGCTGTCGAGGATTAGCCCATCCATGCCCCATCTATCACCCGTCATCACCCTGGAAAACGGCATCACCCGCCTGACCCTTTCCCCGCAAACCGGCGGCAGCATCGTCAACTGGCTGGCCCTGGAGAGCGGCCACTGGTTGCTGCGTCACAGCAGCGAGCGTGACCAGGCTGAACGCAGCCCGCGGCGGCTGTCCTGTTATCCGTTGCTGCCCTGGTCAAATCGCATCGGCCAGGGCGGTTTCCAGCAACCTGATGGTTGGCTGGCATTGACCCCTAACAGTCCGGGCGACCCGTTACCGATCCATGGCAGTGCCTGGCAGCAAGCCTGGACACTGGTTGAGCAGGACGCTTTGAGCGCCACCCTTGAACTGGAGTCCACCCGGCCATTCCCCTATCGGGCGCGACAGCGTTTCGAGCTGGAAGGCGGGGCGCTGCGCATCAGTTTGCAGGTGACTCATCTGGGCGAGGGGGCAGCCTGGTATGGCCTGGGCCTGCATCCCTATCTGCCGCGCACCGAACACACTCGCTTGCAGGTCAGGGCTAGCGGAGTGTGGTTGTGTGACAGCGCCGGCCTGTCGGAACGACTGAGTGAAATACCGCCCGAATGGGACTTCCAGCAAACCAGTGGCCTGCCCAATACCCTGGTGGATAACGCTTTTACCGAGTGGGATGGCGAATGCCTGATCATTCAGGCCGACGCCGGTTATCAGCTCTACGGCCAGGTTCGGGGCAGCGACTGCTTCATGTTGTTCTGCCCGCCGGGCAAGGACTTCTTCTGTTTCGAGCCGGTCAGTCATCCGGTCAATGCCCACCATCTGTCGGGGCGCCCAGGCCTGCGGTTATTGGCACAGGGGCAGCAAGCCAGCCTGGAGTGGAGCCTGACTTATCTGAAGCTGGCATGATTGCATTTTGATGTTATCGTGGAAGTGGACTAGCCGGTTTTCGGCTGCCGTGTCCATGAGGCGACTCTCATGCAAAACAATAATGCGAATGCGTTGAGAAAGCTGGATGTGCAGGACTTCCTGGTGTTTGCTTCGGTCTACGAGCAACGCAACCTGACGCTGGCTTGTGATGCCCTGCATCTGAACCCATCAGTGGCCAACCACTGCCTGAAAAAACTGCGTATGCATTTTCAGGATGAGCTGTTCATCTGCACGCGCAATGGCATGCGTCCGACGCGCAAGGCCACGGCCATGCGCAGTCATGTGCAGTCGATCCTGCACCATATCGAATCCTGCGAATCCGGACTCAGTATGTTCGACCCGGTGCAGCGCCAGACCATGTTCACCGTCTATGCCCCGGAGTATTTCGAGCTGTTGGTATTGCCGCACCTGATGCGCAATTTTATCGGCTCCGGATTCGACGTGACCGTGGAGGTACGAACCCTGGAGAAACAGCTGCCGGTGGGTGGCCTGCGGGATGACTATCTGGACCTGGCCCTGTGTTTTGGGCCCGACTTCCAGGACATCCCCAGCGGCCTGTCGAGCCAGGTGCTGCTGGAGGACGATCTGGTCTGCGTGATGGATCGCAAGACCGCCTCCCATAAACCTGCCATCGACGTCGCTACCTTCGTCTCCCGGCCCCATGTCTACCCGGTACCCTGGACATCCGATACCAATCTGGTGGACACCTGGCTACAGAAGCACGGCCAGGAGCGCCAGGTGGTGGCACGGGCCAACAGCTATGCTGCGGCCCTGCAGATGCTTCCTGGCACCGACCTGATCCTGACCCTGCCGCGACGCATCCAGACTTTGCTTGGCAACGAGCCGTGGCTGGCGGTCTGCGAGCTGCCGGTGGACCTGCCGGGTTTCACTTTGGACATGGTCTGGAGCGAACACGCCGACAGCGATGATGCCAATGGCTGGTTTCGTGAGCAGGTGATCAAGGTGTGTGCCGAGCAGGGGCTTATTTAGCGAAGAGTAGTACGCCTGGAGTGGTATACGTTGTACTGGTGGGGGGGCAGACTTAAAATCTGGGTTAGCATATGAGGTCATGATTTGATACATTGCAAAAAAGATTCATGCTGTTGAAGAGGTATAGGGACGTTTTTTGAAAAGGATGCGTAAGGGCTTATGAAAATTGAAAAATATTTTTCTCTTTTGAATCAAGAATCACAAGATATTTTTAACGAGACAATTAACCACTCAGACGCATTTGTGTGTGCTCATGCCTCAGCTGTTGAGTTATTCGAAATATCAAGGGTTACAGACGTTGATGTGTCGAAAATGATTCAAGTAGTTTGTTCTCAAATAGAGTCCAGTTGCTTGGCTATGGCGCTTGGGCTTTATCGTTCTTCGTTTTCCTCGCTTAGGCTTTCACTTGAACTTGGGTTAGGTTCTGTTTGGTTTTCTACTAATAAACTATTATATAAGGAGTGGATCAATGGAGAGGTGGAAGCTGATATCAGATGGTCGACTTTAAATAATCCTGATTCGGGGGTCTTTTCTCCTCGCATTGCAAGGGCTTTTTTTTCGGATCTTAATGATTTTTCTAAGCTGTATCAGGATCGTGCGAGAGTAGTATATAGGTCTCTTTCCGAATATGTACATGGAAATAATGAGACATGGAAGAAGACAGGCGTAAATTTATCCTATAGTTCAGATTTGTATGTCGCTTATTTGGGGTGCTTGAAAGAAGTGTCTGAAGTCATTAAGTTTTCCTTGGTGTTGCGTTTTTTGAAAGAAATGAATCAATCCCAGTTAGATAAGTTGGAGCCGGTTGTGTTGGGCTCGTTTAATCACGTTGAACCAATTCGGATTTTATTTGGCGGGCCTCAGGATATCAAATGACAGACTTTTATCTTAGAACAGAGAGCATAAAGGCGGACGAGTTGCGTAATTTGTTCGTGGAAAGTAAACAGGATAAGCTGGTCGTAAAGGCTCTAACTTCTGCAGAACCGTGCGTGTTAGAGGGGTCGCGTGGTACGGGTAAATCTTTTTTAATGCGTATAGCCCAGCAAGAAATTGATGAGGGCGAAAAAAATTGTATTGCCGTATTTGTGTCTTTTAGTATCAGTTCGCTGATTAATACAGATGATACACAGCAGTTCTATCATTGGATGCTGGCGAAAGCTTTACGTGCATTAGTTATTAGCCTTAAGAAAAAAGGGATCGCGATATCTGCCTTTAGTGCGGGTTTATTAAGCAAGGATGAGTCTGGAAATGAAGACGAGGTTGAGCGTGATCTTGAGCGAATAGTGAAAGAGTTTGAAGCGTCCTACAAAGGTGGTTCACTTATTGCTATTTCTGGTTTACCCGATATCGAAGAGGTTAAAGAGGCGATTCAAGAAATATGCAGTGAGAATGGTCTGGACCGAATCTATTTTTTCTTTGATGAAGCAGCTCATGTTTTTCGGCCGGAACAACAGCGCCAGTTTTTTAGTTTGTTTAAGGATCTTAGGTCTCCGTATATTACTTGTAATGCTGCGATTTACCCAGGTGTTACTTATTTTGGTGATTCATTCGAGCCTATTCATGATTGTCTGTATAAGGTGATTGAAAGAGATATAAGGGATGCGGAGTATATACAGTATTTTAAATCAATTGTGATGAAGCAAGCTGACGTAGCACTGCAAAAAGCTATTGAGGTAAACGCAGATCTTTTTTCGACATTGGCATTCGCTGGAGGTGGCAATCCGAGAATGATATTGAAAACCATACAGGATTTGCCTAAGTTTAATAGCTCTAATGCTGATCAAGTTATTAAGGATTTTTACAGAACAAAAATTTGGTCAGAACATACGTCTCTCGGTGAAAAGTATAAGGGGCATAAATCATTAATTGATTGGGGGCGGGACTTCTTAGAAAAGACGGTGATTCCAACTCTTCAGGCTTATAATGATTCAAGAAAATTCAAAGGTAGTGATGAATCAAGTATATATTTTTGGATTCATAAAGATGCTCCTGAGACAGTAAAAGAAGCTTTGAGGCTTTTAACGTATACCGGAGTGATACGGAAGACGGATCAGAGCATTCGTGCCACTCGTTCAGAACTTGGTGCGCGTTACGAATTAAAGTATGGCTGCATGTTGTCTCTTTTTGCCCATCCTCACGCTGAGTCTCGAGAGTTTTATCAAACGCTTTCTATAAAGAAATATGTTGAGTTTGGAAAGAGTCATTCGGCTTATGCATCGATTTCTGATCTTTCCTCAGCGATAGAGGATGATCAAAAGTTCCAGATTTCGGTCCAGGATATGATGCAGAAGCCCGTGTCAGTGTTGTCGATGCTAAGTAAATGGCAAATAGAGAAGCTTCAAGAAAATAATGTTCACACGGTCGAGGACCTTTATAAAAAATCTGAAGCTGATTTGATGTCTCAGATATATGGCGTAGGGCCGGCCCGTGCTCGTGTAATTAAAAATGCAGTGTCTGCGGAGCTGCTAGAGTATTTGTCTGGTTGATCTGTCCTGCACTCCTCCAGCTTTTCGCTGGAGGAACTTCAACGAGCCTTTCTTGTAAGTTTGTTTACGCCCGGTCAGTCATCGCCGCCAATGCCACTGAGGTGGCGGCCGTGCGGGTTTCGACACCGAGCTTGATGTAGATGTGTTCCAGGTGTTTGTTCACCGTGCGCGGGCTCAGCTGCAGGATGTCGCCGATATCCTTGTTGGTCTTGCCGCAGGACACCCAGCGCAATACTTCGATTTCCCGTTCGGTCAACTGGAAGCGGCTCGACAGCTTGCCGTAGGCGGGCTTGTCGTCGAAGCCCAGGCTCATTGACTGGGACGCCTGACGCGCGGCTTGAAGGATGCGTGCGGTGCGCAGGTGCGAAGCGACCCGGGCCAGTACTTCGTTGCACTGGATCGGCTTGGTCACGTAGTCGATCGCCCCGGCTTCGAAGCCTTTGACCACATGCTCGCTGTCGGTCAGGGCGGTCATGAACAGCACCGGGATATTCGCCGTTTCCGCCTGGGCCTTGATCCGCCGACAGGTCTCGAAACCGTCCAGCCCCGGCATCAGCGCGTCGAGCAGGATCAGGTCGGGGCGACGGCGCTGAATACGGTTCAACGCACTGTTGCCGTCCAGCGCCACCAGTACCATGTAGCCCGCTTCGTCCAGGGCGTCGGAGAGTAGCGCCAGATTATCCGGGGTGTCGTCGACGATCAGGATCACGCCGTTGTCAGCTGATTGAGTCTGGGCGTCCATTAAGGGCCTCCTTGAGTTGCAGGCTGAGTTCATCCAGGCGAAAGCCCTTGGCGAGCTGGCGCAGGTCGGCGACGAAACCGGCACTGGTGCTGCTGTCGCGTTCGATGGCGTCGAGTTTCTGCTGGATCCCGCGCACATAGCCCAGGCCGCAGAGTTCGTAAAGGTCTTCCAGGTCCTGGCGCGGCGGCAGGTGCCAGGCTGCCTTGGCCTGTGGGGCAGGGCGCAGTTGATGGCGCCAGTTCAGTTGCAGATGCTGTTGAATGCGCTCAAGCAGTTCGGGCACATGTACGGGTTTGGCCAGGTAGTCATTACAGACTTGGGGCAGGCCATCGCTGAGTGGGTTGGCGTTGGCGGAAAGAATGATGATCGGCGCCAGGGACAGGGCATTGCGGCGGATCAGGCGGCTGGTTTCCCAGCCGTCCATGTCCGGCATCGACAGGTCCATGAGGATCAGGTCCGGATGCAGCAGCGAGACCTGGCGAATGGCTTCCTGACCATTGGCCGCCTCGGCGATTTCAAAGCCCAGGGGGGCGAGCATGCCGCTGATGATCCGTCGGTGCTCGATATGATCGTCCACGACCAGTATCAAACGCTGTGGGCCGTCATAGCCGATAACATCATGCTCGACATGGATCACCGCCTTGGGCACCCGCACCTCCGAGAGAAACAGCCGCACCTGGAAGCGTGTGCCTTCGTCGGGCTGGCTGGTCACCGACAGCGCACCGCCCATCAGTGAAGTCAGCATGCGGGTGATGGTCAGGCCCAGGCCGACGCCGTTGTCCTGACGCACCAGGCCGCCGCGTTCGAAAGGCTGGAAAATCCGTTCGATCTGCTCCGGCGCGATGCCGATGCCGGTATCGATAATATCGAAGATCGCCGTTTCGCGGCGGTAGCTGACTCGCAGGCAGACCTCGCCGCTGTCAGTGAAATTCACCGCGTTGCCCAACAGATTGATGAGGATCTGTCGTACCCGCTTCTCGTCGCCGCGCACGACCGCAGGCATGCGCCCGACCAGATCCAGGCGAAAACCCAGGCCTTTTTCCCGGGCGGTGGGGGCGAACATTTGCTCCAGGTCGTGGAGGAATTCCTGGAAGAGGATTTCCGAGGGCTCCAGACGCAGCTTGCCCGCTTCGATCTTGGCCACGTCGAGCAAGCCGTCGATCAGGGACAGCAGGTGCGAGCTGCTGCGCATGATGGTGGCCAGGGAGTCCTGATGCCGCGCCGGGGTGGCGGCGTCACGCTGCAGAATCTGGGTAAAGCCGAGAATGCTGTTGAGCGGCGTGCGTAGCTCGTGAGACAGCCCGGTAACGTAGCGACTCTTGGCGGCGTTGGCGGCTTCCGAGGCTTCCTTGGCCTGTTGCAGGGCCTGGTCGGTCTTGAAGTGGGCGTCGATTTCCTGCATCAGCAGTACCGTCTGGCGCTCCGACTCTTCCAGGGCCACGCGGCGGCTTTCCCGGGTCAGAATCACCCACCAGGCAAGGATCCCGGCGAACACGCACAGGGTAAAAAACGCCTTGAGAAAGGCCAGTTGCAGGGTGTGATGGACTTGCGGCGACTGGTCGATCAGACCGTGGGCGACCTGACTGTAGATCAGCGCCAGGGCCCCGGAGAGCATCAGCACGAGCATGCTCATCAACCCCAGATACTGCGCCAGCCGAGTATGCAGGTACTTGCGCGGCAGGTGCGGCAGCAGGCGGCTGACCAGGTCCTCGAACTGCATGGACAGGCGCGCACGGCTCTTGCACTGGTCGGCGCAACGGGCGTCCAGAGAGCAGCACAACGAGCAGATCGGCGAGCCGTAGGCTGGGCACCAGGCCATGTCCGGGGTTTCAAAGGCGTTGCTGCACAGGCCGCAGCGCAGAGTGTTCTGCGGCCCCGTGGGGAACAGCAGCTCCGGCGCACTGGTGCGCGCAATGTAGTAGCGCCCTTTGGTCAGCCAGGCGATCAACGGTGCCACTACCAGCGCCGTGCACAGGGAAATCAGCGGCGGCGCGGCCTGGGCGAGGGCGCCGAATGCACCGAAATGGGCACAGATGGACAGCAATGAGGCCACTGACATGGCGCCGACGCCCACCGGGTTGATGTCGTACAGGTGAGCGCGCTTGAACTCGATATGTTTCGGCGACAGGCCCAGGGGCTTGTTGATCACCAGATCGGCGACCAGGGTGCCGATCCAGGCGATGGCCACGTTGGCGTACAGCCCGAGCACCTGCTCGATGGCGTCGAATACCCCCAGCTCCATGAGGATCAAGGCAATGGCGACGTTGAACACCAGCCACACTACCCGCCCCGGATGGCTGTGGGTGACCCGGGCAAAGAAGTTCGACCAGGCCAGGGAGCCGGCGTAGGCGTTGGTCAGGTTGATCTTGATCTGGGAAATGATCACGAACAGGACCATGGCTGCCAGCGCCCATTCCGGCGAGGCAAATACGTAACGGAAGGCCACCAGATACATCTGGGTCGGCTCGGCGGCGCGTTCGATGGGCACTTCGTGTTGCAGGGCGAGAAAGGCCAGGAAGGCCCCGGCCATGATCTTCAGGCCGCCGGGGATGACCCAGCCAGGTCCGGCCATGAGCAGGGCGGTCCACCAGCGGCGGCGATTGCGCCGGGTCTTTTCCGGCAGAAAACGCAGGTAGTCCACTTGCTCGCCGATCTGCGTGACCAATGACAGGGCAACACTGAACGCCGCGCCAAAGAACAACAGATTGAAGGTGCCGCCTTCGCCTTCGCGTCCGGAAAAACTCGGGAAATCACCGAAGGCACTGGGGTTTTTCCAGATCACGAACACGTACGGCACGACCAGCAGGGTCAGCCACAGCGGCTGCGACCACATCTGCAAGCGGCTGATCAGGGTGATGCCGTAGGCCACCAGGGGGATAACGATGATCGAGCAGATGACATAAGCCAGCGCCAGGGGGATATGGAAATACAGTTCCAGGGCCAGGGCCATGATCGCCGCTTCCAGGGCGAAGAACAGAAAGGTGAAGCTGGCGTAGATCAGCGAGGTGATGGTCGAGCCGATGTAACCGAAGCCCGCGCCACGGGTCAGCAGATCCATGTCTACACCGTAGCGCGCCGCGTAGTAGCTGATCGGCAGGCCGGTGAGGAAGATCACCACCATCATGGCGATGATCGCCCACAGGGTATTGGTGAAGCCGTAGCTCATCACCAGGGCGCCGCCGATGGCCTCCAGCGCGAGGAACGACACCGCGCCCACGGCAGTGTTGGCGATGCGGAATTCCGACCATTTGCGAAACGACTTGGGGGTAAACCGGAGGGCGTAGTCCTCCATGGTCTCGTCGGCGACCAGGCTGTTGTAGTCACGGCGCACCTTGACGATGCGTTGAGAGCCGGAAGGTCGCACTTGGGTGATTCCTGATGGGATGGGATCGAGCAGCAAGGTTCGTGCCTGGCAATATTTACGGAATCGGCACCTGGCTCCCATGCGGCGAATTGTGGGAGCGAATTCATTTGTGAAAGCGGTTTTCCAGACGATGAAAATGCATCGACTGCACCGGCCTCTTCGCGAATGAATTCGCTCCCACAATTTCTGCTGCGTGGGCAAAAAACCGTCAGCGCGCACAGGCGTCATCATGCCCAAACCGAAAGTTCCCGACCCTACGTCAAATGACGTACGCCGCTACGTCATGGTGCGTATACCCGCTTTTGCGGGTCGCCCCCATGCTTGCTCCAACCTCGCGACAGGGCCTTGACCGGTCTGGTCGTGGCGAACCACAAGCACAGGAGCGGCAACATGGATTTACGACTGATGGGCGCGAAACGTTTGTTCCCTCGGAGGCTGGCGTTGGGCGCGGCTGCGCTCTCGCTGATTGCCGCCGGGGTGTTCAGCCAGGTGACCATGGCCGATGACGCCAACACCACCGGGCTGGCGGTAACCCCCACTGAAGTGACGGTCGGCCAGCTGCACTCGGCCACCGGCACCATGGCGATTTCCGAAACCGGTTCGATCCAGGCCGAACGCCTGGCCATCGACCAGATCAACGCGTCGGGCGGCATCCTCGGGCGGCAGATCAAGGTGATCCAGGAAGACGGCGCCTCGGACTGGCCGACCTTCGCGGAAAAGGCCAAGAAGCTGCTGGTCGGCGACAAGGTGGCAACGGTGTTTGGCTGCTGGACCTCGGCCTCGCGCAAAGCGGTGCTGCCAGTATTCGAGAAGGAAAACGGCCTGCTCTACTACCCGACCTTCTATGAGGGCCTGGAACAGTCGAAAAATGTGATTTATACCGGCCAGGAAGCCACCCAGCAGATCCTCGCCAGCCTCGACTGGATCGCCAAGACCAAGGGTGCCAAGTCCTTCTACCTGATCGGCTCGGACTACATCTGGCCGCGCACCTCAATGAAGATCGCCCGCAAGCATATCGAAAACGTTTTGCACGGCACTGTGGTCGGGGAGGACTACTACCCGCTGGGCAACACGCAATTCGGCTCGCTCATCAACAAGGTCAAGCTGAAGAAGCCTGATGTGGTCTTCGCAGCCGTGGTCGGTGGCTCCAACGTCGCCTTCTACAAACAACTGAAAGCTGCGGGCGTTACTGCCGAGAAGCAGAACCTGCTGACGCTGTCGGTGACCGAGGATGAACTGCTGGGCATCGGCGGCGAAAACATGGCCGGCTTCTACGCCTCCATGAAGTACTTCCAGAGCCTGGACAACCCCAACAACAAAGCCTTCGTCGAAGCCTTCAAGGCCAAGTACGGCAAGGATTCGGTGATGGGCGACGTGACCCAGGCCGCCTACCTCGGCCCATGGCTGTGGAAAGCCGCAGTGGAGAAAGCCGGCAGCTTCGACGTCGACAAAGTGGTCGCCGCCTCGCCGGGCATCGAGCTGAAAACCGCGCCTGAAGGCTACGTGAAGATCCACGAAAACCATCACTTGTGGAGCAAGACCCGCATTGGCGAAGTCCTGCCCAACGGTCAGTTCAAGGTGGTTTACGAGTCGGATCTGATCGAGCCGAATCCGTTTCCTAAAGGCTATCAGTAGCCGCTTCGCGGCAGCTGCGAGCGCTTAGCTGCAAGCGGCAAGTAAGGGCGGTTCGCGTCGCTTTTACTGGCAGCTTGAAGCTTGGGGCTTGCGGCTGTGGTCCCGATCACCATTTTCAATTCACATTGCTCCCGAAGGAGGGACCACCATGCAATGGCTATCGGAATTTGGCGCCATCGCGGCCATGCAGGGGTTCAACGGGCTTTCCGTATTCTGCGTGCTGCTGTTGATGGCCCTGGGACTGGCGATCATTTTCGGACAGATGGGTGTGATCAATATGGCCCACGGTGAGTTCCTCACCATCGGCGCCTACACCACCTACATCCTGTCCAGCCTGACCCTGCACTTCATGCCGTCGATGCAGCCCTACTACTTTTTCTTCGCCATCGCGCTGTCGTTCGTGGTGGCCGGTGCCATTGGCTGGCTGGTGGAGTGGGCGATGATCAGTCGCCTGTACCACCGCCCCCTGGACACCCTGTTGGCAACCTGGGGTCTGTCGCTGTTCATGCAACAGGCCTTCCGCTCGATTTTCGGTGCCCGCGAGGTCAGTGCCACGCCGCCGGAATGGCTGATGGGCGCGGTGAATGTCAGTGACACCATCGAGATCCCGCGCAACGGCCTGTTCGTCATGGGCCTGACGGTGCTGCTCACCGCGACCATCTTCCTGATGCTCTACCGTACCCGCTGGGGCCTGCATGTGCGCGCCACGGTGCAGAACCGGGTGATGAGCCGCGCCGTGGGGATCAACACCCGCAAGGTCGACCGCATGACCTTCGCCCTCGGCTGCGGCGTCGCCGGTGTCGCCGGTGCGGCCTTCACTACCATTGGCTCCACCGGGCCGACCGCCGGCTCTCTGTACATCGTCGACACCTTCCTGGTGGTGGTTTTCGGTGGCGCGCAAAGCCTGCTCGGCACCATCGCCTCGGCCTTCGCCATTGCCCAGACCCAGTCGATCTCGGAGTTCTTCATGAGTGGCTCCATGGCCAAGGTGCTGACCCTGTCCACCGTGGTCCTGATCCTGCTGATGCGCCCGCAAGGGTTGTTCGCAAGCAAAGTTCGCAAATAGGAGCAGGCAGATGAATGCGTTAAACAAACTCCTCGGCGGTAGGCAGGGCGTGATTGGCCTTGCGGTGCTCGCGGCGCTGATCTTCGTCGTGTTCCCGCTGTTTCTCGATGCCTTCCGCCTGAATATGGTCGGCAAATACCTGACCTACGCCTTCGTCGCCGTGGGCCTGGTGCTGTGCTGGGGCTATGGCGGCATTCTCAGCCTCGGCCAGGGCGTGTTTTTCGGCCTGGGCGGCTACTGCATGGCGATGTTTCTCAAACTGGAAGCCTCGGACCCGGAAAGCACCAAGATCCAGTCCACACCCGGCATCCCGGACTTCATGGACTGGAACCAGATCACCGAACTGCCCGGCCTGTGGATGCCCTTTCACAGCTTTACCTTCACGGTCTTTGCGGTGGTCGCGGTGCCGGTGATCATGGCCCTGGTGATTGGCGTGGCGATGTTCAAACGCCGGGTGGGCGATGTGTATTTCTCCATCGTCACCCAGGCCATCGCGCTGATCCTGACCGTGCTGATCATCGGCCAGCAAGGCCTGACCGGCGGGGTCAACGGCATCACCGACCTCAAGACCCTGCTCGGCTGGGATATCCGTACCGACAGCGCCAAGCTGGTGCTGTACTTCGTCAATGCGATCCTGCTGTTCGGCTGCATCCTTATCGGCAAATTCATCCTCGCCTCCAAGCTCGGCCGCCTGCTCATGGCCATGCGCGACAAGGAAGAGCGGGTGCGTTTCTCCGGCTATGACGTGGCCAGTTTCAAGATCTTCGTTTACTGCGTGGCCGCCGGTTTCTCGGCCATTGGCGGGGCTATGTTCGCCTTGCAGGTGGGCTTCATGTCGCCGTCCTTCGTCGGCATCGTGCCGTCCATCGAGATGGTGATCTTCGCCGCAGTGGGCGGGCGCATGTCGCTGCTCGGCGCGGTGTACGGCTCGCTGCTGGTCAACTACGGCAAGACCTACTTCTCCGAATCCTTCCCGGAACTGTGGCTGTACCTGATGGGCGGCCTGTTCATCGCCGTGGTCATGTATTTCCCCAACGGCCTGGCCGGTTTGTGGGAAAGCCACGGGCGTAAATGGCTGGCCCGAATCGGCAAATCCGCAACGCCCCCGACGGCCACGCCGAGCAAACCTGCCGAGGCTGCCAAGCCAGTGGCGCCTGCCCTGGAGACTCAACCATGAGCGCCGTCGGCTTCCAGATGAACAAGCCGGTACTGGCCATCGAGGGCCTGACCGTATCGTTCGACGGCTTCAAGGCGGTCGATTCCCTCAACCTGTATATCGACCGCAACGAAGTGCGGGTAGTGATCGGGCCCAACGGCGCGGGCAAGACCACGGTACTTGACCTGATCTGCGGCAAGACCCGCGCCACCAGCGGCAGCATTCAGTTCGACGGCCGCGAGCTGACCGGCATGCGCGAGTACGACATCGTCCGCGCCGGGGTAGGGCGCAAGTTCCAGACCCCGTCCATCTACGACAACCTCACGGTGTTCGAGAACCTGGAAATGTCCTTCCCCAAGGGCCGCACGGTGTTCGGCGCGCTGTTCTTCCAACGCACCGCTCAGGTGGTGGCCAGGGTCGAGGAAGTGGCGGCGGATATCTTTCTCGGTGATCTGCTGCAACAACAGGCCGGGCTGCTTTCCCACGGGCAGAAACAGTGGCTGGAGATCGGCATGTTGCTCATGCAGGACCCGGAACTGCTGATGCTCGACGAACCGGTGGCGGGCATGAGCGTCAGCGAGCGGGCGCAGACCGCCGACCTGCTCAACCGTATCAGCCAGGGCCGCTCGGTGCTGGTCATCGAACACGACATGGAGTTCGTCAAGAGCATCGCCCACAAGGTCACCGTGCTGCACCAGGGCAAGGTCTTGGCTGAAGGCAGCATGGAGTCGGTGCAGAAGAACCCGAAAGTCATCGAAGTCTATCTGGGCCACTGAGCCATCAAGGAGCACGGCATGTTCACTATCAGTCAACTGGCCTGCGGCTACGGCCAGAGCCAGATCCTCCATGGCCTGGACCTCAACGTCGAAAAGCGTGAAATCGTTGCGGTCATGGGCCGCAACGGCATGGGCAAGACCACCCTGTTCAAGAGCCTGATGGGCATCCTGCCGCAGTGGGCAGGGCAGGTGAAGGTCGAGGGCGTGGACGTCTCGGCCATGGAGACCCACTCTCGGGTCGAGCATGGCATGGCCTATGTGCCGCAAGGGCGAATGATCTTCCCGGCCATGACCGTGCTGGAGAACATCCAGACCGGCCTGCCTGCGTCGGCCCGGGGCGTGGTGCCGGAAGACCTCTACGCACTGTTTCCGGTGCTCTACGACATGCGCGGTCGTCGCGGCGGCAACCTCTCCGGTGGTCAGCAACAGCAACTGGCGATTGCCCGAGCCCTGGCGACCAATCCCAAGGTCTTGCTGCTGGATGAGCCCACCGAAGGCATCCAGCCATCGATCATCAAGGATATCGCCCGCACCCTCAAAGAGATCCGCAACCTGCGCGACCTGACCATCGTTGTCTCGGAGCAGGTGCTGTCGTTCACCCTGGATATCGCCGACCGCTTCCTGGTTATCGAGAAAGGCCGCTTCGTCGTCGAGGAGACCCGGGCCAATGTCGATGAAGCGACGATCAGTCGGTATCTCTCTGTGTAACTCGATCTGAACCTTTTCGCGGCCTTCGGCAGCTCCTACATATGCTTGCCTGCCTCTGTAGGAGCTGCCGAAGGCTGCGAAAAGGGCATGACATCAAACCTGACCAAGGAGCAACGCCATGACCGAAACCCTGATCAAAGTCGACCTCAACCAGCCGGTCACCGAGAACGAGCAGATCCATAACCGTTGGCACCCGGATATCCCCATGGCCTGCTGGGTCAAGCCGGGGGATGACTTCATCCTGGAAACCTACGACTGGACCGCTGGCGCTATCAAAAATAATGACGACGCCAGCGATGTGCGTGACGTCGATCTGTCCACCGTGCATTACCTGTCCGGGCCGGTCGGTGTACACGGCGCCGAGCCGGGGGACCTGCTGGTGGTGGACCTGCTGGATATCGGTGCCCGCGCCGATTCCCAGTGGGGCTTCAACGGTTTCTTCTCTAAACAGAATGGCGGTGGTTTCCTTACCGACCACTTCCCGTCGGCGCAGAAGGCCATCTGGGACTTCAAGGGCATGATGACCAGCTCCCGGCACATTCCCGGTGTTGAATTCGCCGGGCTGATCCACCCCGGCCTGATCGGTTGCCTGCCCGATCACAAGATGCTCGCCGAGTGGAACAAGCGTGAACAGGAACTGATTGACACCGATCCAACCCGCGTACCGCCCCTGGCCAACCCGCCCCATGCCAAGACCGCCCACCTGGGCAAGCTCAAGGGGCCGGCCCGTGACATGGCCGCTGCCACTGGCGCGCGCACCGTGCCGCCTCGTGAACATGGCGGCAACTGCGATATCAAAGACCTGTCACGGGGCTCCAAGGTGTTCTTCCCGGTCTATGTCGACGGCGCGGGGCTCTCGGTCGGTGACCTGCACTTCAGCCAGGGCGACGGCGAAATCACCTTCTGCGGTGCCATTGAAATGGCCGGCTGGGTGCATATGCGCGTCGAGCTGATCAAGGGCGGCATGGCCAAGTACGGCATCAAGAACCCGGTGTTCAAGCCCAGCCCCATCGTGCCCAACTACAACAAATACCTGATCTTCGAAGGCATCTCGGTGGACGAGCAGGGCAAGCAGCATTACCTGGACGTCAATATCGCCTACCGCCAGGCCTGCCTGAACGCCATCAATTATCTGACGAAATTCGGCTACTCCCCGGCCCAGGGCTACGCGCTGCTTGGCTCGGCACCGGTGCAGGGGCATATCAGCGGCGTGGTGGACATCCCCAACGCCTGCGCAACGCTTTGGCTGCCGACCGAGATTTTCCAGTTTGACATCAACCCCAACGCCAACGGCCCGACCAAATTCATCGATGGGTTGGTGGATCTGCCGATTGCCTACGATTTGTAGGCGAAGAAAACGGGGCCCTGCGTTATTGCTGGAAAACACAGAACCCCGTAGGAGCGAGGCTTGCCCGCGAATGCAATGTTGTTATCCCCAAACATTGTGTCGGCTGTATGGGCCTCTTCGCGGGCAAGCCTCGCTCCCACGAGTATTTCAAGTCTGGATCTTCAGGAGTCTGCCCATGCCCATGTACGAATACGATTGCCCCAGTTGTGGCGATTTCACTACCCTGCGCCCTATGGCTGAAAGCGGCCAGCCCTGCGCCTGTCCGGAATGCGGTGCCTCAAGCATGCGCGTGATCCTGTCCGCGCCGGGCCTGAGCACCGTTTCCGGCAACAAGCGCCGCGCCATTGAAACCAATGAGCGCAGTGCCAACGCACCAAAGACCGTAGCCGAATATCAGGACAGCAAACGCCACCCCGGCGGTTGCAGCTGCTGCAGCCCGAGCAAGCCTGTTGCGCCCGGCAAAACCAACCCCCACGCCCTCAAAGGCAAGGCCGCTGGAAGACCCTGGATGATAAGCCACTGAGACAGATCGATTCGCGATAGTCATAAGCAACGGCTATGGTTGGTATTCGTCCGGGTTGATGTATGGCTTGGGCTCATTACTTTGCATGGCAAGGAGCTTTGAAAAATGGCAGATGAAGATCAAGTACAACAATCACAACCGTTGCCCGGCCAGAGTCACGATGACGTGATTGCTCAGTTCAAATGGCAAGGCAAGCAGATTGACTGGTTGTTGCAGTGGCTTGTGAAATTTGTCGCCAACACCAAGGTTGAAATGGGTATCACCCTGTCGGTGGGTGGCAACCTGGTGTCCGGTCATCTGATTTCCCACGACGCCTACTTCGAACAACTGGCCGAGGATATTTCTGCGCCGTTCGGCAAGTTCCACAACGGCACCGATGCCTCGATGAAGGAAATGATCCTGTCCTTCAAACCGGGTGAGTCGGCGGAAGATACTCCGGCGTTCCACTTTATCCACCTCAAAGACTGCAAGACCTACTCGACCAACCAGGACCCGATCTGTGAAGCGGGTGTGTTGTGGCGCGGACGGATTGCAGCGGTGGACGGCTTCACCATCGGCCGTATCGTCAGGCAGTGATGAGTTGAAACACGCGAAGCCCTGGCCATTGCCGGGGCTTTTTCATTGGGGATACGGCGCGGGTGCATGCAATATACTGGGCGAAACAAACAGGAGTTCTTGCCGTGCCAGGTTCGACCATAAAACGTCTATTGACCAATACCGCAATACTGTTCGGGGTGATAGTCCCAATGCTGGCCTCGGCAGCCCCGGAGCCTGAAGCTTACGGAGAAATGGACGCGGCAAAGTTCGAGAGCTCCGCCAGGACCACTTACAGCCTGCAGAAGTTTTCCGATAAATACCGGGCAACGCTGGAAGTCTCCGATGACAGTGATGTATTCCGCCCCGGAATCATCAGGGTATACGACCAGAAAAGCGGCGCGGTGCTGATGCAGGTGCAGTCAGACGAACTGGTGCTCGACACCAATTCCAGCACCAATGAGGTCAAGGCCAACGTCCATGAGTTGCCCTACGGTGAGCAAAGCGTGCTGATTTATGAGGATTTCAACTTCGATGGCATCAAGGACCTGGCGTTGATGGACGGCCAGAACAGTTGCTATCACGGCCCGTCCTTCCAGGTATTTCTGGGCTCGAAAGATGGCTTCACTCACAGCGATTCGTTTACCGACCTGGCCCAGAACTACTGCGGAATGTTCGGCGTCGACAAGAAAACCCGTCAGTTGAGCGTTATGACCAAGGACGGTTGCTGCTTGCATGAAATGGCCACCTACAGCATCCGTGACGGCGAGCCCTATCAGCAAACCCATACGGTGATCGACCAGACCTCGCCCTCGGGCTTGATCGAAGAAACTCACGGGCAGAATAAAAACGGCAAGATGGTTGAAACCAGCCGCATCGTCTGGGAGGACGATGAGCAGCGCAAGATATTGCTGGCGTTCAAGCTGGCGCCGTCCGGTAAAAAGATTGTCCTGTTTACCCCCGGCATCAGTGACTCGGTGTATTACGCTGCAGTCGATGGCAAGAGTGAAGTCAGCCTGGTCTACCCCGAATCCGACACCGAGCAATTCGACTATGACAGTGCCGGGCATACCCTGAGTTTTGCGCGCGGCGACACGACTTATCGAATTCTTGGAGATAGCCATGGCGCGCCGAAAAGCATGCAGGTGGTGATACGTGGCAAGGTGACCGAGCTGAAGTTGCTGCCGGAGCCGGCCCAGGGGTCTCTCGAGGATGTCGCTGCGGCATTGAAGGCTGTTGCGCAGTAAGTGCCCGCTTGCGGGCTCTTATCAATAACGCAAAACGTACTACTGGATTACCGAAACTCGGTGGGAGTGAATTCATTCGCGAAAGCGGGATTGCAGACGTTACAAATGTGTCAGATGTTCTGGCCTCTTCGCGAATGAATCCGCTCCCACAAGATTGCTCCCGCCCTTTGCCAAGTGTTTGCTGCGCGACAGTCAGTCCGGGCTGACGATGTCCCGCACCTTGCGGATCACTTCGTCGATATCGAACGGTTTTTGCAGGACATCGACAAACAGGTCGCTTCTTTCCACGCCCATATGCGCCTGGGCGCCGCTCATCAGCACCATGGGTGTCTGGCTGTGACCAGGGCGCAATCTGACGGCTTCGGCTAACTCCACACCGGTCATGCTGGGCATCATGAAATCGGTGATGATCAGGTCAGGGCGCTCGCGATCGAGGATGTCCAGGGCCTTGAGCGGGTTACCTGCGGTCACAGTGAGATAGCCTTCTTCTTCGAGCGCAAAACTCAAGATATCGGCAATCAGATACTCGTCATCAACTATCAATATGGTCGTCATAAAATGCTCGCCCGAGAGAGCACTTTCACAACCGGCGATGACCACGGTAACGATGGTATGGACCTGGGTACCGATGACATCTTCAGACCTTCTTCACATCTAGCCCGGATTCGCTAAAGACAACCTCCAGTAGGGAAGGGTCGTACGCGCTGTCTCGTATCTTGAGAATGGAGAGCTGTCGCTTTAGTTCAGCGCCGTCTTGAGCAAACCTGACCAACAGCAGGTTATCGACCAGACTGGACAGATCTGGCGCCGGCGCATCGATATTACCGCCGAAAATGCTTTCCAACTCCCATGAGGCCATTACCGTGATACCACGAGCGCGCAGCTCTCCCATCAACGCGGTAAACATATCCAGGACGCGGGTTTTATCCGCCGCCACCCGGGTCATGCCGCCAAGGCTATCGATGAATACCCGTTTGATCCGGTATTGGTCGACCGTCGCCAGCAGATCGTAGGCCAGCTTGTCGATCAGTCCTGCGGTAGACGAATGCCATGACAGATGAAGTGCCCCGCTGGCCTCCAGGGATTTGAAGTCGTGGCCCATGAAACGGGCCTTGAGCCTCAGCCTTTGCGGTGACTCATAAAAGCCGAAGTGCAGACCGGGGTTTTCAACAGTGGATTCGCTGAGAAACTGCAGGCCCAGAGATGTCTTGCCGACGCCCGAGGGCCCGTAGACCAGGGTGATGGACGAGTCCGCCAGGCCACCACCAATCAAAGCATCCATGGACTTGATACCACTGCTCAAGCGGGTGATATCTTCGCGGTCTTCATGGGACGGCTGAACATGCACACTTTCTATTCGTGGATAGACGGTGATGCCGTTGGAGGTGATCTCGAACTCATGGATGCCGGAAATTGCCCCGCTGCCACGGGTCTTGCGCAGTTTGATACGGCGCACGGTTCGTGGCCCGATGGACTCCTCACCCAGCTCGATAACGCCATCGACCATGGTGTGCTCGGGGCTGCCGTCGTCGAGCTGAGAGCTGGTCAGCAGAAGCACGGTACAACCGGCAAATGCCGCGTGGCCCTGCAATTCCGAAATGAATTTTTTGGTATCCAGCGGCGATTCTGCTTTCGAGCGCGCATTCAGCAGCCCGTCAAGAATCATCACCGTGGACTTGTGCCGACTGATTTCCCTGCGCAGCAACTTTACAACTTCGTCCAGCCCCTCGTTTTCGAGGGTGTCAAAGGCACTGACAAACTGGATCTTCGCGCCAATTTCATTCTTGTCGAAAAAGCTCAGTGTCGACATGAACTCAAACAGACGATCATGGGGTTCGGCCAGCAGCGTGGCGAACAGGACGTGGCCACCATTTTTTACATGATTGAAACCAAGCTGATTCGCCAGAATGGTTTTGCCTGATCCCGGACGTCCTTGAATGATGTAAGAGGCGCCAGCAACGAGTCCGCCTTTGAGTAATGTATCCAGTCCTTCGATGCCACTACGAAGGCGCTTGAGCTGATCCAAAATTGAGCCCTCTGCCAGTGCTATACGGCGCGTGTAAAGGTGCGAGCTTCTTCGCGAAATTGTACGGCTTTGTATTGTTGCCGTTTTACCGGCATTTTCCAAGCAACGCCAGGGAACGAGGCTGTGCACCAGCACCAGAGCACGCGGGCGCAGGTAAGTTCAATGCTATCGATGATTTCGGCTTTATTAGCGCAGAGATATTTCTCTTTCCGTTGATTTACGTCTAATTTGATGCCCCGACATAAGTACAAAAACTCAGGAGACATTGATGCAACCGATTCGTCTCGGTCTGGTGGGCTACGGCAAGATCGCCCAAGACCAACACGTCCCCGCTATCCGCGCCAACCCCGCATTCCAGCTGGTGGCCGTTGCCACCCAGGGGCAGCCCTGCGCCGGGGTCGAGAACTTCACTTCCCTGGGTGAACTGCTGGCAAAGGGGCCGGAGGTGGATGCGATTGCTTTCTGCACACCCCCGCAAGGTCGGTTTGCCCTGGTGCAACAGGCCCTGGCTGCGGGTAAACACGTCTTGGTGGAAAAGCCGCCTTGCGCCACCCTGGGCGAGGCGATGGCTTTGGTAAGCCAGGTCGAGGCGCAGGGCGTCAGCGGTCTGTTCGCCTGGCATTCGCGTTATGCGCCAGGTATTCCGGTTGCCCGAGACTGGCTGGCTACCCGCACCCTGCAAAGTGTGCAGATCGACTGGAAGGAGGATGTGCGCAAATGGCACCCCGGTCAGACCTGGATCTGGCAGCCCGGCGGCCTGGGCGTATTCGATCCGGGGATCAATGCCTTGTCGATCGTCACCCACCTGCTGGCGCTGCCGTTGTTCGTCGAGTCCGCCGAACTGCGCGTCCCGGACAACTGCCAGTCGCCCATCGCCGCCAGT
The DNA here is from genome assembly GCF_047303955.1 of Pseudomonas sp. Pseusp88. NCBI lineage: Bacteria > Pseudomonadati > Pseudomonadota > Gammaproteobacteria > Pseudomonadales > Pseudomonadaceae > Pseudomonas > Pseudomonas sp. Pseusp88. The sequence goes on from NZ_JBGLYM010000040.1 coordinate 23,913, forward strand.
ATCAAGATGTCTGACGCGCAGCAACTCGATGTGCATGCGGAATTCGATTTCGACCACGGTCATGATGAACTCTGGAGCATCGAGATCCGCTGCACGGACGGTGTCCTGCGTCTGGACAACGGCGGCGCGCTGCTGAGTATCGACGGCGTGCGTCAGACGGTGTCGGAAGAGGGCGAGTACGCAGCGGTGTACCGGCATTTCCAGCAGTTGATCGGCGACAAGGCCAGTGACCTGGACCTGCAGCCGCTGCGACTGGTGGCGGACAGCTTTTTTGTCGGCAGCCGAACATTGGTTGAGGCGTTTTACGACTGATGGCAGCAGCACACCTGGAGCCGCTGCTGATCAATCACCGTGGCTCGGTGGGAGCGAACTCATTCGCGAAAGGCCAGTACATTCGACGCATTTGTATTAGCGGTCAGGCTGACACAAACAAAAACGCCGGAACCTGGTTCCGGCGTTTTCACGGCCTGGATCAGCGACCGAGCATCACCGTCTGCAAACGTGCTTGAGCCTGTTGCACGTTCTTGGCCTGGACATTCAAGTCCTGCAACAGCGCATTCAATTCTGTCTGCACTTTCGGATCATTGACTTTGATGATCGCGCCATTGATCTCGATCTTGTCCTTGTGCGCGTTCACATAGTCAGCAATTTTCAGGCTGCTATCGAAGGTGCTGTTGATCTGCGGCAGGATCTCCTTGAAGGTATTGGCCGGCAGGCTCACGGTCTTTTCATAGGCCTTGTCGTACACCACTTTCAGGTCATCCGGCTGCTTGAGCTGGGCGTGGGCGGCGTCGGCCTTGGCCTGCTCTGCGGTGAGCTGCGTGCCCATATCATTGAGACCGCTCTGGATCTGTTTGAAGTCGTCGCGATGGGCAATCACGTCATTCAACGAACGCACGGCACCTTTTTGAATAAGGCCGTTGAGAGGTTTGACCGAGTTATCCATGCCGGTATTGAAATCGGTAATGACCGCATACTGGGTGCTGTAGTCGCCGAACGATTTGGCTTCTTCCGGCGTCAGCTTGGGCACTCGTACGCCAGGCTTGTCGATGATGCGGGTCTGCAGGAATTGCGAGAAGGCGGCTCGCTGTTCGGGTTCTTTGTTACCGCAAGCGGCCAGTACCAGAGGAAGCGCCAGGGCCAGCAGCAGGTGAGGGCGAAGCATGAACTTCATGTAAGTAATCTCCAGAGTACAACGATAACGACAGGCACAGATCGCCCCTGCCCAGGGTGCGCAGGCTTAAAGCGTGAGCTGAGATAAGCAGACCCTGCGATGGCATTTCAGTTCACTGCCGGGTTTCAGGCGCGCTTGGGCAGCTTCCAGTTCGGTCGGATGAAGTGACAGGTGTAGCCATTGGGAATCCGCTCCAGATAGTCCTGGTGCTCCGGCTCGGCTTCCCAGAACGGCCCCGCCGGTTCTATTTCAGTGACCACAGGGCCGGGCCACAGCTTCGAGGCGTCGACATCGGCCGCCGTGTCTTCGGCGATATCGCGCTGCTGTTCGCTGAGGTAATAGATCGCCGAACGGTAGCTGGGGCCGCGGTCGTTGCCCTGGCGGTTGGGCGTGCTTGGGTCGTGGATCTGGAAGAAGAATTCGAGGATCTGCCGGTAGCTGATGACGGCAGGGTCGAAGACGATTTCGATGGCCTCGGCGTGGTTGCCGTGATTGCGGTAGGTCGCGTTGGGCACATCGCCACCGGTGTAGCCGACCCGTGTGTGCAGCACGCCGGGGTAGCGCCGCAGCAGGTCCTGCATGCCCCAGAAGCAGCCGCCGGCGAGGATGGCGGTTTCGGTTTGACTGGTCATGGTCTGTCCTTCCCCTCGGGGACGTTGGATATAGCCGATGTTATGAGGGCGCGCTGGCCGATTCCAAGGTTGAACCGCGCAAATATCCCGGCGGTATTCGCGGGGCGTCCGGCATCCGCAGCCCTTTACCTTGTTGTACGATCAGCCCGGGCCGACTACGGTTCAGCGGTTGCGACGTGTCCCCCCACATTCTCATCCAGACGATCAAATCCCATGAAGCCTATCGATCTGTTGTCGTTTCAACGCATCACTACCGCCCACGGCACGCCCGAGGGCGCGGCGTATTTCGATGATGAAGAAAGTATTGTTCACGATGTGTTTGCTGATCGCATCGTTTTCCAGACCAACTATGTGGATAACTGCAGCTATGCGGTGGACGTCGCCGAGGGTGGGATTCGTGTACGCAAGACGCGGCTGGATAACTACAACCGTGGTCACAAGGCGCAGATGATCGATGACGACATGGATGACGAGGACTGGGCGGAGCTGGAGCGGCTTTGGTTACGCTTGAGTCAGGATCTGGATACACAGAAGCAAGGGCCGCAACCCGATCTGGCCGAGGTCCTGACCGACCTGTTTTATTGCCTGTTTGATGATGCAAGGGCGCAAACCCTGATTGAGAATATCCCGGCTGTGACGGGGCAGAAGGACTGCGCCTGGGCTCAAGTCGCGGCCGCGCTGGCCGGGGGCAATCAGTTGGCTGAATTCGAATGGAAGGAGTGGTCGACCCATGGCGTCGCCGCCGTCAATGCCCTTGCACCGCTTCAGCAGTCGAACATCGAGATCCCCGCGCCTGACGGTAAAGCCATTGATGGCGTCAACCGCGCCAAGGATTGGGAGCGGGCGCTGCTGCAGTACTTCAATACCCGACTGGAAGCCCACGATTTGAAGCTGCTGGCGCTTGGTACTTATTTCGATGAGCGCCAGACCTTTGCCTGCCTGCCCATGAATGGTCTGGGGTTGGTCAATGCACTGGAGCTCATGGGCAAGCTGGGGCTTGTCTACAAGTACTGAGCCATAAGCGATGCCCTGGACTGCTTTCGTTTGCCGAACACATTGCTCATGCGGGACTGACCTGTTATTTCGCAATAAGGTGACGTTTTTTGAGGGTTATACGTCCTTTGAGCCTTCTACCTCGAGTTCCATAATCTGCGCAAATCAAGCAGAAAAAGGAACACAGGATGAGACTCAAGAATAAGGCAGCTCTGATCACCGGCGGTACCAGTGGCATCGGTCTGGCGACCGCAAGGCTGTTTATTGCCCATGGCGCACGGGTAGCGGTTACCGGTCGTGATGAGTCTGTATTCGAGCAGGTGCGAGCCGAGCTGGGCGAGAACGCGCTGGTGCTCAAGGGCGACGTGCGCAGCATCGAGGACATGCGGGCGATTGCAGCTCAGGCGAAGGAAAAGTTCGGTGGCCTGGATATCGTCTTCGCCAATGCTGGCCGGGCTTTCCCGTCGGCGCTCGGTGATATCGACGAGGCGCTTTATGACGAGATCATGGATATCAACGTCAAGGGCGTGGTGTTCACCCTTCAGGCGGTACTGGCGGATTTGCGTGATGGTGCCTCGTTCATCCTGAATACCTCCTTCGTCGCCCAGACCGGCAAGCACAACATTTCCCTGACCGCCGCCGCCAAAGCCGCCGTGCGCTCCCTGGCGCGGAGCTGGTCGTTCGAGTTTCTCGACCGCAGGATCCGCTTCAACGCCATTGCGCCCGGCGGCATCGACACGCCACTGCTCGGTAAATGGGGCATGGCGGACGCGGATCTTGAGCAGTTCAAGAACGAGTTCGCCAAGTTCGTCCCCGTGGGGCACATGGGCAAGGCCGAGGACATCGCCTATGCGGCGCTGTATCTGGCCAGTGACGAATCCTCTTATGTGGTCGGCAGCGAACTGGTTGTCGACGGTGGCGCCTCGCAACTTTAAGTCTTCGGTTTCTGATTCCAGAGCCGGACGCGTCAATGCAACTTATGCAGATATTGATCGTACCCGCCACGTTTTTAGTTGTGGTGGTTGTTCAAACGTGCCTGACCCTGCGGTGCTTCCAGGGCGGGCGAAGAGCAAGGAGAAGTTATCTTGACCGACAATAACGATAACAGTGGCGAGTCGCTCGCCAAGGCCGGCCATTCCCGCCGCAGTATTCTCAAGTTCGGCAGTGTTGCCACCGTTGGTGCGGTACTGGCTGGCAGCGGTTTGCTGGGCCATGCCGGCTCGGTCCTGGCCCAGACAACAGGTCGGGCAGCGGAGCTGGCCCCCAGTGATCCGCTGAATATCCTGATCGTCAATTACGACGGCGGCACGCTGCTGGATTTCGCCGGCCCCAGCGAGATTTTTCATCGACTGCCCAATACCAACGTTCGTTATGCCAGCCTCAAGGGCGGCAACGTGACCCTGGAGTTCGGTGTCGTGTATGGCAACACCGAGCGCCTGGCCGATATTGAGCGGACCGACGTGCTGCTGGTCCCCGGTGGCTCCGATCTGTCGGCGCCGATGGGGCCGGAATACCAGACGCAGATCCGCCGTCTGGCTGAAAGTGCCAGGCACATTACTTCGGTGTGCAACGGCTCACTGGTGCTTGCCGCAACCGGCATTCTCAACGGCAAGCGCAGCGCCTGTCATTGGGCCTTCGTCAACAAGCTGGCCGAATACGGCGCCATCCCGGTGGCGGATCGCTTCGTGGAAGACGACAACGGCCGGTTCATGAGTGGCGGCGGGGTGACGGCGGGCATCGATTTCGCCCTGCGCGTTGCCGCCAAATTGCGCGGCCGGCAAGCCGCCGAATTCACCCAGCTCGCCATCGAATATGACCCCGCACCGCCGTTCCATTCCGGCCATCCGCGTGAGGCCCGGCCAGAGGTTATCGCCATGGTCAACAAGGAGCTGCCTGGCGCGTCCAAGGGGCTTGCACGCATCCCCGGCGTTCGTTGAAGCCCGCACCTATCCGCAAATCTAGCCAACCAGACTGGACACTCCCTATGCGCTCCATTTTCTCCAAGCTGATGTTAATACCTGCCGTTGCCGCCCTCGCTGCCACATCCTTCAGCGCGTGGGCAGCAGGTCCGCAGCCCTCCACTGAAGCTGCGATCAAGTCGGAAAATGCCCGTTGGGCCGAAGCCTTCAAGCAAGGCGACTATCAGGCGATCGGGCGCCTCTACACCCGCGACGGCGCTCTCCTGCAACCGGGAGGGGAGCGGGTCACAGGCCCGGATGCAATTGCCAGCTACTTCGCCGAAGGGTATGCAGGTAAAACGCCGGATACGGTTTCTTTCAGTGAGTTCGAGTTCTACGGTAATGATGAGGTCGTGACAGAAGTGTCGAATGCCTCAATCCGCAGCCGCGACGGCAAGTTGAAAGTGCGTGCCAAGCAGATGCTCATCTTCGTCAAACAGGACGGCGTCTGGAAACTTCATCGCGATATGTGGAACGACAACAGCGCGCTAAAGCCGACTGATCGTTGATTTAGAAGGGCTGATGCCATGAGCGCTGATGGATCAGCGCTCATCACTCAGTCGGCTCTCGCGCCGGATCGATTGCGGCGGATGCCCATGCAGTTTGATGAAGGCCCGGCGCATTCGCTCCGGGTCGGTGAAGCCCACGGCCAGAGCAATTTGTTCAATGGGTTCACTGCCATCCTTCAGGCGCAACCGCGCCGCTTCCACCCGCAAGCGCTCCACCGCTCGGGCCGGAGTTTCACCTGTTTCCCGGCGAAACGCCCGGCCAAACTGGCGCGGGCTCAATCGGGCGGCATCGGCGAGTCGCTCCACCGGCAGCGCTTCGGCCAGATGTTCCCTGGCAAAATTCAGGGCAATGCGGATGCGGTCCGATTCCGGCTCCATTTGCGACATGGCCGAGAATTGCGATTGCCCACCGGGGCGGCGATACGGAACAACCAACAGCCTGGAGACTGCACGCGCAAGGTCTGCGCCCATATCCCGTTCAATCATGGCCAGGGCCAGGTCGATTCCGGAAGCAATACCCGCCGAGGTCCAGATAGCCCCATCTTCGGTGTAGATACTGTCACTTTCGACTCTGGTCAACGGGAAGCGCGCCTGTAATTGAGTCGCGTAGCGCCAGTGCGTTGTTGCTCTGCGACCGTTCAGCAAACCGGTTTCTGCCAGCAGGAAAGCCCCTGTACATACGCTGCCCACCCGTGAGGCTCTACTTGCCAGTTGCTTGGCGGCAGCAACGTTTTGCGGTGCCGACATCGGTGCAATATCCCCGCCGATGAACACCAGGGTGTCATAAGTGCTCGTGTCTGCCGCCGAGGTCTCGATCAGCAAACCGCTATTACCGGGAACCGGCCCCCCGGCTCCGGAGATGACATGCAGTTCATAGGGGGAGTCACCAACGGCTGTGGATACCAGATTGAACGTTGAAAGTGGCCCGCCAAGATCCAGCGCGTCATGGCCACGGCAAACAAAGAATCCAACTCGATGCATGATGAAGTAACTCTAGGCCCCGGGGAAAACCCTCGGATGAGTCATGGTAAATCATTCTTTTTGGTGCAGTGATTGGCGGTCTGGTGTTTGTCCGGAAATGAGGGAAAAACGTCGTTTGTGCCTGTGCGAATCAAACTTACAGTTGCGGTTCGTTCGATGTACCCAGCAGAACAAGGACACGCAACATGACCAAGAAAGTGCTTGAGATCCCTGCGGATCACCCGATGTTTGCCGCGACCCATGGCGGCTATGAGAGTTATGGCTACTCACCGGCCGTGCGTGCCGGCAACCTGCTTTTTATCGCTGGTGAAGTCGGATTTCGCGCCGATGGCTCGATCCCCGAAAGCGTTGCCGAACAGACCAGGTTTGCTCTGGAACGGACAAAGGAAGTGCTGCGCTTGCAGGGGTTGACCCTGGCCGATCTGGTTGAGGTGGTGAGCTATCACGTCAACCTGAAAGACACGGTGAACGAGTTCCTGCCGGTAAAAGCCCGCTACACCGAAAAGCCGTTTCCGGCCTGGTCGATCATTGGCGTCGAGGCGCTGGCTTTGCCTGAACTGAAAATTGAAATCCGCAGCGTCGCGGTTTTCCCCGAAGGCAAATAATCAGGGACCTGGTTTGGCAGGGCAGGAGCTTGTGCAGCCAAGCGGCACGTTTGCGGCAATTCCCCTGAACTCCTTCATTAAGCGCCCACTCTCAACTTCACTGCACAGTGCGAGTGGCGACGATGAAACTGCAAGCGGATATCGGCCAGCAACGCGGCAAGGTTTATGAAACCGATCTTCCGGCGCGCCTGGACCGGTTGCCTTGGGGGCGTTTCCATACCTTGCTGGTCTTCGCCCTCGGCATCACCTGGCTGCTTGACGGCCTGGAAGTGACTCTGGCCGGTTCCGTCTCCGGGGCGCTCAAGAGCAGCCCCGCCTTGCACATGAGCAACTTCGATATAGGCCTTGCCGGCGGCATCTATATCGCCGGTGCGGTGCTTGGCGCGTTGTTCTTCGGCTGGCTGACCGATCGGCTCGGGCGGCGCAAGTTGTTCTTCATCACCCTCTGGCTATACGTGGGGGCTACGGCGGCTACTGCGTTTTCCTTCAATCTGGAAAGTTTCCTGCTGTTTCGTTTCCTTACCGGCATGGGCATCGGCGGCGAGTACACGGCGATCAATTCGACCATTCAGGAGTTCACCCCGGCGCGTTATCGCGGCTGGGTCGACCTGACCATCAACGGCACCTTCTGGCTCGGAGCGGCCCTGGGCGCGGGCGGGGCGATTATCCTGCTCGATCCGCAGACCGTTGGTGGTGATCTGGGCTGGCGCCTGTGTTTCGGCATAGGCGCGGCGCTGGGCCTGGTGATTCTGGTCATGCGCCTGTGGCTGCCGGAAAGCCCGCGCTGGCTGTTGATCCATGGTCAGCCTGAAGAGGCGCGGCGCATCGTTGAAGGCATAGAAGGACGCTTGGGTGAGCAGGGGCATGTTCTGTCAACGGTAACCGGCAACCCCCTGCGTCTGCACGCGCGCAGTCATACGCCACTGGGCGAAGTCTTCCAGACCTTATTCGTCAGTTTCCGACGCCGCGCATTGGTCGGCATGACGTTGCTCACCGCCCAGGCATTTTTCTACAACGCCATTTTCTTCACCTACGCCCTGGTCCTTACCGATTTCTATCAGGTGCCCGCTGAACACGTCGGCTGGTATGTGTTGCCGTTGGCGCTGGGCAACTTCTGCGGGCCGCTGCTGCTTGGCCGCCTGTTCGACGTGATCGGACGGCGGGTCATGATCAGCCTGACCTACGCAGTATCCGGCGTGCTGCTGGCCATCAGCGGCTACTGCTTCGAGCAGGGCTGGTTCGACGTGACGCAGCAGGCCGTTGCCTGGATGGTGATTTTCTTCTTCGCTTCGGCAGCGGCCAGTTCAGCCTATCTGACTGTGGCGGAGACCTTTCCGCTGGAAATCCGCGCGCTGGCGATTGCCGTGTTCTACGCCTTCGGCACTGGCCTGGGCGGAATCATCGGGCCCATGCTGTTTGGCGAGTTGATCCAGAGCCAGCAGCGCAGCAGCCTGTTTGTCGGTTATGTGATCGGCGCATTTTTGATGATGTTGGCGGCTTTGGTGCAGGCGATCTGGGGCGTGGCGGCGGAACGGCAATCACTGGAACAGGTGGCACGGCCGTTGTCACAGGCGTGACACAGCCTAGGTCGTCGACCGGCGGTCTTGTACACTGTCTCGATATCCCTGCGAGCCACCTTCATGCGCTTCAAGTCCCAAGGCCGCTACCTGCTTATCGGGCTATGTGCGGCACTCGTCGTTTCATTGGCGTTCATCGGCCATTCCCAGCGTTTCTTTGAACTTGCCTGGTTCCACCTGTACCAGACGTTAAGCGGCGGCCCCGAGCATTCCCTGGGGCTGTCCGACTATCGTGCGGTCATTCAGGGTAAGCCTATAGAAGGGTTGGCGGACGTCTCGGCGCTTACTTTCGACCCGCAGCGCCAGACCCTGTTTACCGTGACCAACAAGCATTCCGAACTGGTGGAGCTGTCACTGGAGGGCACGATTCTGCGGCGCATCGCCCTGGTCGGCTTTGGCGACCCTGAAGGCGTGGAGTACATACGTCCCGGCACCTTCGTGATCAGTGACGAGCGCCATCAACGTCTGATGTCGGTGCAGATCGACGACCATACGACATCCCTTGATGCTGGCGCTGCAGGGCAAATGGTGCTCAACCTGGGCGGTCGCAGAAATCGCGGCTTCGAGGGTCTGGCCTTCGACCGTGCGCGCAATCGCCTGTACGTGGCCAACGAGCAGTCACCGATGACAATCTATGAAATCAGCGGCTTTCCAGGCACGGGTGATGCGCCACCGGAGATTCATATCGTGCAGAACCCCGGGCGTGATGCGGACCTGTTCATGACCGACCTGTCGAGCCTGGATTTCGATCAGCGTAATAATCACCTGCTGGCCCTGTCGGATCAGTCGCGTCTGCTGGTGGAGTTGGGTGCCGATCACAAGCCGGTTGGCACACTGGTGCTACGCAGTGGCTTTCATGGCTTGACCCAGACCGTCCCCCAGGCCGAGGGTGTGGCGCTGGACGATGAGGGCACTGTGTATCTGGTGAGTGAGCCGAATCTTTTTTATGTGTTCAGGAAGGCGCAGGAGGTTGGGCGGGGCTCGCAGAACTGAAGTCTTACGCGCCCGGTTGGGCGCGCAAGAGTTAACCACGCGGGGTTTAAAGGACCAGCGCAATGTCACTGGTACTCATCGTCGACAGATCGACAGTGCCAAACAGAAACCGGCAATCGCAACGACCATGTTACCGCCTGCTGCGTTGACCTGACTGGTCCAGTAATTCAAACCCGTAGGGTCTGCGGGCCGGCCGAAATAGGCGATATAAAGCTTTTGTACCTGGTCGATGTAGTCTGAAGCGGCCATCTCTCGGTGTCCTGAACGAGTCGAAAATATGTGGTCAAAACGCTATCAAGGATGTCGGATGACTGGCAAGTTGAAGGGACGGCCGGGCCAGGCTCCAACTCAGGCGAAGGGCAAGGGGCCGCGGAATGTACCGATGGGCACCCAGTGAGTAATAAGCCCTGTGTCAGGTTTCCAGTGATGCAGCAACAAGGCGGGCGGCTCTACGTAAGACGCTTCAGGGGCATCGGCGTCCAGCCTCAGGGCGATGGCGGTGGTGGTACTGGGAGCGGTGCACAGCAACGAGCCGCCGAAGCGCAGTTGCATGGCGCGGTGAATATGCCCGCATACGATTCGCTCGACTGCCGGATAGCGCTCTACCACCTGAACCAGCCGCTGGGCATTGCGGCAGGCGTAGGTATCGATGTAGGGAATGCCGCTAAGAAACGGCGGTTGGTGCAGCATGATCAGAGTAGGGCGCTCGGGTTCCTGTGCCAGGGACGCTTCAAGCCAGTGCTGCGCCGCTTCGCTCATGTCGCCGTGATGTTCGCCGGGTACGCTGATGTCCAGGCCGATGATCCGTACCGGTCCAAGATCTGATGCAATGAAGTGCAACGGTCCTTCGCTCGCTGCGTGGGCGAAAGCAGTTCTGAACAGCGTGGGGTCGTCGTGGTTGCCGGGGATGATCAGTAAAGGTTGCTTGATCTGCGCCAATAGCGTTTGCGCCATTTCATATTCGGCCGGTAGTCCTTCATCGACTATATCGCCGGTAATGATCACGACATCCGGGCGCGGGCGTAACGCATCAAGATGTTCGATAGCTTGTCGGCACATGGTGTTTGAGTCCACCAGGCCCTGATAGAGGACGCCGGGTGGTCTGATATGCAGGTCTGATAAATGAGCGATAAGCACTGCGTGTCCTCCCGTGGTTTTCAGGGGCGTTATTCGCCCGCCAGGTCGTCGTCCCTTCGTTTACGCTGACGGCTCATACCACGCTATGTTCAGGGACGTTCCAATGATGAAATTTGTGCGCCAGATGAAAGCATTTTTCGCTCGCAGTGAGGGCGCTGATCTGCAGAGCAAAGTCGACACATCGATGCCGCGGTCGGCTGTTCTGCATCCGCCGGCATGCCCTCCATTAGGGCCGTCCGCCGAGCCGTTGCGCAATCGTTATATGACGTATATCGCCTTGGTAGAAAGGCTTGCTACGCCGGTCGCCGATCCGGCGCTGCGCGAGACAGGCCAGCAACTGGCCAGGGATCTGCTGGCAAAGGCCATGGATCTGGGCAGCAGCAAAGCCCAGGAGTTCTCCCCGGATATCTACTGGCTGGTACAAAGCGCGGCGCTTGCCTCGTTATTTGCCGATGGTCCGCAATCGGATGAATTTTCCGCTTACCGCACCCATGTTCATTACTACAAGGACATCGGGCTTACCACGCCCCGGGTCTGGGCATTCGACCTTTACGTCATCGCTCGCCTGCCCGAAGATCCGGCGCGGGATGAGGCGCTTCTGGCACGTCTTGCAAGCTTGGTTCGAGAGCCAAACGAGCCTGCCCCTCAAGCGGCCGATATAGACGAACTGCTGCTCTGTCTTCCGCGCCTATACCCAGAAGGCGTTGCCATCAAGACCTATGAAGTGCGTGAAGGTACCTATTGGCCGGACTATGACGCTGCGGTTGTCGGCTTTTATAAACTGCTGGCCAAGGAGTGCTGGGAAGATGTGCAGTACAACCTGCATGGCGCAGGTACCATGCTCAAGAGCCCGACTTATATTGCCCAGGCCAATCTTGCGGAAATACAGAGCATGTTGACCTGGTGCATCCGTGGCGAGCGCTTTTGCGATGGGCATTGGGGATCGATGGTCGAGAAGGGGCATGTATTGAATGTGTTGAACCGATTGGCGGTTTTGCGCGAGCAGATGTGAGTGGCTGCAAACTCCTGACGCCGCACTTTCGCCAAGCAAATGCCGGACCCGTAGGAGCGCCTTGGTGGCGATCGAGTGCGTAGCGCTCGCAATGGCTTCAGTGGCTGAGCCGACGCCATCGCCAGCAAGCCGGCCACGTTCAAAGCGCGTCCAGTTAACGAGCCGGAGTGAGCTAACCCCGACCGCTGTATGCCGTTAAAGCAGCGCATCTGTGTCTACCGCGTCCATCGCCCTGATTGCTACGGTGCCCACCTATCGTTATTTACCGAGGCAGGCATGGAACTCACCGGCATCCCCTTCGGCACCACCGACTGGTCCGCAATCGAAGCCGTCCCGCACCCCGGCGAGACCGGCACCGCCTGGTGGCGCACCTGCCAGTTCGGCTCGATCCGCGTGCGGATGGTCGAATACAGCCCCGGCTACCTGGCCGATCACTGGTGCTGGAAAGGCCATATCCTGTTGTGCCTGGAGGGTGAGCTGCACACGGAGCTGGAAGACGGTCGGCAATTCGTCCTGACGGCCGGAATGAGTTATCAGGTGGGCGACAAGGCCGAAGGGCATCGGTCGTTTACCCAGACCGGCGCGAAATTGTTTATTGTCGATTAGTTGCTATTTTTCCGCTTCACCTGCCCAGAGGAACCGCCTTGTCTTCGCCTGCAAAATCCGGTCAGCACAAGCTCACGCCCGAGGCCGCTGAGGCCGATCGGGTCGCCGAGCAACTGCGCTCGATCATTGGCAACCTGGTGCGCAAGGTACGCGGCGAGGCGCAGACGCCCTCATCAGCCCAATCGGAAACCCTGGGCTTCATCGACCGCAATGGTCCTGCCAGCATCAGCGAGATGGCTGCCTACCGCCACGTCAAACACCAGAGCATGCGTCTGGTCATTGATCAGCTGGAATCACAAGGCATGGTCGAGCGCGCCCCTGACCCTGCCGATGGCCGCAAACAATTGATCACCCTGACTGGCCAGGGCCGCGCTGCCGTTGAGCAGCAACGCCATCAACGCAGCCAATGGCTGGCCGACCAGCTCCAGCAAAAGGCCACCTGCGCAGAACTGAATACCCTGCGCGAGGCTGTGGTAATCCTTGAGCGACTGGTGGCAGACGACCCAACTGAGCAGTCAGGCTGAGCGCAAGGCGGCGAGGGCGCTGCCTAACGAGTTCATCCCCCAGTGCTCGACATATTGGCCGTTGCGAATGCGCACGATATCAATCACGTCGATGACCACCCGGCGCCCGGTCGGCGCAATCCCTAGCAGATCCCCGCTGTGCAACCCGGAGATGCGCTTGCGGGTCGTGACCTTATCTCCCTCGGCGATCTGATCCAGCACCTCGACCTGCAAGTCCGCCAACCCTGCGTGCAGCACATTCTTGAACGTATGCCAGAGACTTTCCCGGCCTTGAGGTTGGCCCGAGGACGCGCTGTGATTGACGAAATCCTCGGCGACCAACGCCTCGAAAGCCTCGCGCTGGCACTGGGCGATGACCTCTTGGTTGAAGCGTTGGACGATGGTTTTGTGGGTGGCGGACATGAGGCACCTTTGAGATGAGGATTACAATTAATATACAGTTAGACTGTATAAATGCAATTCGATCTACAAGGTACCCAACGAGCGTGAGGTCGTGGCCTGATTCTCCGCCTGGCTCATACCGCCGCCAGACGCATCCGACACTCTCTTCGGATGATTCCCACGACTAGTGATCCTTTCTGCCTGTATCTGGGATGTCTGGAAATAACAATACTGGGCGGTCGCTATCATTCAAGATCAGATCATGTTCGAAAAACCGGAAGTGTTGTTTATCCCGCTGACTACTGCACATATTCGCCGTCTGGTCGATTCTGAACGGGATCTTGAATCCGAGATAAGTTCCTACAGCATCGCTGAAGCTGCGGCTGTCTTCACAGTTCAAAAACTATGTAGTAATGATATGCGTCACAGGACTCTCCAGTTGATAGAAAGGCAGCTTGCGGAAATAATAAAGACGGGCGTTGGTTTACTTGACGCAAAGAGTGAAGAGGACCTTCAGACACTCGTTGCTCGACGTTTTGACCCTCTACTGTTCAAGGAAGGTGTTGGGTTACTGGTGTCCTGTAATATAAGACTGATCGACAGTGATGCCTTGTCTGGGCAGGGTTATCTGCTTGAAAGTGGGCAATGGGATTTCAGTTTTCGTACACGATATGCTCAGACGCTTAATCCTGTTACCGAGGCTTTTGCGATGCCTTCAGGTGCCACCATTCGATTAACTTCGCAGCAGTCTCGTGCCTACGCCGATTTTTTGAGCAACCCTGAAGACCATCTTCATATTCAGGCTTTGGCGGGGACGGGCAAAACCCATATGATCGGTGGAATGATTGAGGCATTGGCAAATTATCAACCTCTGGTATTGGCATTCACATGGGCACAACTTAAACCGTTGCTAGACCGAGCCGGGCAAAAAAAAGTCTGTGGGATGACATATTCACAGCTGGCAGATGGTCTTCTCCGGTTCACCCACGGTGAATCATTAGTGCGAAGAGCATATCGAAGCCGTCAGGAACATCAGGTTTCATATGAGAATGTCGCCAAACGGTTAAAATTTCTCCCTGTGGGTCGTCTCGGCTCGACAATGGTGGCCTTGATTTGTACAAGCATGGTCAAACGCTTTTGCCATGGCCGTGATAACGCCGTCACCGCAAGGCACATACCCCCGCAAAGGTTCACATTTTCAAAACCCGAAGAGGAAGTGTTAGTGCAGTATGCGACCCGGTTATGGGAGCAAACCACCGTACCAACCGACCCCACTCACGAACTCCCGCTCCGCGGGTTTCATCTAGTAAAAAAACTCTCTCTTTTGAAACATATAACGCTATCAGCTCGTTACACGCACATAATTATCGATGAGTCTCATGATTTAACTCCTCCTCTGATTCAGTTTCTAGATAGGTGTGATCAGCAAGTCATTACACTTGGCGATCCGTGCCAGCGACTGGACGGTTGGGCCCCTTGCCGAGGTAAGCATGTGCGGTATCGTGAGATCTCTCATTCGGTAAGAGCTGGTCGGCAGATCGAAGCGGTCGTCAACCCGCTGATAAACAGTAATCCCTTCGTTCATGTCCCCCTCCTGGAAGGAAGTAGAGGTCACGATTCGCAGGTCGTCTATTATGATAAGACGGAAATTCCTGATGGTTGCACTACTATTCTGGTCAATTCGGAGTGGGGGTTGTTCGAATGGTTTCAACGGCTGGGAAATGAGAATGTGAAATTTGATATTCTTGCCCAGTCCAGGAAAGGGTTTAAACGCTTCGCGATAGAGTGCATTAATTTTTATCATCGAGCAGGCAATCATCCGGTCCATGGCGCTCTTTTTCACTATGATGACTGGTCGGATCTGCAATATACCATGCAGAATGATCCCTCTTTCAAACTGATAGATCGAATGCTGCAGCGAGGTTACAAGTTAGCGGATTTTGAAGCGTCATGGGCTAAACTCGAAAAGGCGGATAGGCCGATCATCAGGCTTGGAAAGGTCTTCGATGCTAAAAATCTTGAACTTGACTCCGTTATGCTGGCTCCTGACCTTTTCTATGACGATCGCGCCACGGATCGCAAAAGCGCAGCCAGAGCCTTCGCTGCACTCTATATAGGCAGCACACGCACACGCTTCAAATTGATTGTGCCCGGCTATATGAAGGACTGGATTTCAGACCATTCAAATTGGGCGAAAAGTCACCTGTGAGCGAGCTTTCACCATGAGGCGCGATATCTAACCTCGTGTCGTGCCGCTCGCCGACAAATTGGCTCCTGCGCAGGCATCCGTCGCTTGACTAGCCAGCCGGTCGCATCGGCACCCCAAACGCCCCAAGCAACTTGCTCAAGTGCTGATTGAACACCGCCCCCGGATCGTCCTGAAGCACGGCAAACGCCATCATCTCTTCTGCGGCGCCCAAGATAGTCGGCGCCGCGATGGCGCCTGTCATGGCTGAATCAATGCTCCGTCCGTTCGACCCAGATCCCACTTGATGCTATTGCTGCCCGTCGTTGCCGACAACGACCCCATCCTCTGTTATATCTGTGCCAAGGCGTATATACCTGACGCGCCGCCAATCCCTGCCAACCCAGAGGCCCAGATGCTCTTACACCGATCAACCTGGATTGAAATCGAACAATTCCTCAGCCACAGCCGCACCATCGTCGTGCCCATCGGGTCCAACGAGCAGCACGGCCCAACCGGCCTGTTGGGCACGGACTGGATGTGCCCGGAAATCATTGCCCATCAAGCCCAGGCCAACGCCGATATCCTCGTCGGCCCGACCTTCAATATCGGCATGGCACAACATCATCTGGGCTTCCCCGGTACCATCTCCCTGCGTCCCTCGACCTTTATCGCCGCCATCGGTGACTGGGTTCGCTCGCTGGCAGGGCACGGTTTCGAAAAAATCCTCTTCCTCAATGGCCATGGCGGCAATGTCGCCACCATCGAAGCCGCATTCTCCGAGCTGTACGCCGAAGCCAGTTTTGCCCGGCGTCCTGCAGGCTTTGCCTTGAAGCTGTGCAATTGGTGGGATCTGGAGGGCGTCAATGCCCTGGCCAATCAACAATTCCCTGTCGGCCATGGCAGCCATGCCACGCCTTCGGAAATCGCCATCACTCAATGGGCCTACCCGGAGTCGATCAAGACCGCCGACTACCAACCGCAAATTGCCCCGACCGGCCCCATCCGCGAAGCCCGGGACTTCCGCGCGCGCTTCCCTGATGGCCGCATGGGCTCCGACCCGGCCCTGGCTACGCCGGAAAAAGGCGGCGAACTGGTCAAACTGGCAGCGCAGGGGCTGGTGCGGGCGGTGGAGGCGTTCAGTCGGGAGGTGACGCCGCAGTGACGTCGGAAAGCCTTTGATGAAACGAAAAGCGCCGCCCCGATTGATCCAGTCGACGACCTCTGTTGTGACCGAAGGCAAGCCTGTCGAAGACCATCCACCTTACTGGCATTCGGACGACGGTCTGTCTGTTCATCCGGGCCTGTCAGTGATGGGATTTATTTTTGTCGTCGTCATCGCGATCTGTTTGCCGTTTTACGCTCTGACATTATTGGTTATCACCGCTGCGGAGGCGCTCAAGGGGTTGCCGCTGTCCTATATGCAAACGCTGGGCAGCCCCATGTTTTTCGGGTCCATGATCGGCACCGCGGTGTTAGGCGCGGTGGCGGTTCGTTGGGCGGGGTCTGGCCCGACCGTGGCAAGGTTCAGCTTCGATGAGCCGCGACAAATCATGACCTTCACGGAACTTCGCTCTATGCGCAAGCCCGTTGAAATCACGGTGGCCTACAGTGCAATCCAGTCGATTACCCCCTATTTGCTTTATAGCTATGCCAGGTCCGGGCACTACCAGGTGAGTTACATCGGCACCAACGGTAAGCCGACCGAACGTCGTTTCGGCATGGACATTCCACTTGAGCAAATGGAGTTTCATGCGACCTGGTTGCGGCGCTCCATCGGCGAGCGCATGCACGATGTCATGCAACTGGATTTGTAGTGACTGGATTCAAGCACTGCATCGACGGGAGTAACGAAACGCCTGAATTGCCAAGTTGGTCTCATCCTTGGTGTCTTGTGCCGTGCCATCAGTTGCTCAACCTGCGGGCGACGGGTATTCAGGGCGCCGACATAAACACACGCGCCCGCTAAACAGGAGTTACCCGTGACGAATGATCATTCCCGCGCCTGGCTGCTT
The DNA here is from genome assembly GCF_047303955.1 of Pseudomonas sp. Pseusp88. Taxonomy (NCBI): domain Bacteria; kingdom Pseudomonadati; phylum Pseudomonadota; class Gammaproteobacteria; order Pseudomonadales; family Pseudomonadaceae; genus Pseudomonas; species Pseudomonas sp. Pseusp88. The sequence goes on from NZ_JBGLYM010000040.1 coordinate 41,195, forward strand.
GCCGGCCTGCTCGCCTTGCCCTGGCTCGCCCATGGCGCCACCGCCGCGAAAACCGAGCCTGCCGAGAGCAAATGGTCAAAGACCTTCCACCTCTACGGTTCCACGGCGGTGGAGGGCGGCGAATGTGTTGCCGGGGACGCCACCAGGGAAGGAATGGACGGCCGCGCCTATGTGTACCTCAAAGACAGCAAGACCCACCAGCCACGCTGGATGACTGCCATCCCGCTGGCGGACGCCGACATGTACCAGAACCGCGCCACCCACTGCTTCGCCATGGATGGATCGTTGTTCGTATTGGTCCAGACCGACACCAACCAGGCGACCTCCCTGTCGCAGACCCTACTGAGCGTGACGGAATTGTCCCCGGCCACCGGGAAAATAATCAGCAATCAGGACGTGGATATTCCTGGCATCGACGACGCTTATTCAGCCTGGGTGGAGAAAGGCAGCAAGGGCTTTCACGAAGAGAACGGGCAGATTCGCATCGCCGGGCAGTATTTCATGATGGAGAACGCCGAGAAGCGCATGCCGTTTACTTTTACGGTTGCGGCGCATCCAGCGAAAAAACCGTGATGAGCCTGGCTCGCATACTCTATAAGCGTGATTTCGCAGCGATTAAACTCATCTGAAACTACCGCTTTGAGGAGCCTGAGCCGTGTCGGCAAATAACAGCAGGGCAGCCCCGCCTGATTGCGCCTGGACGGTGTTCCTGATCTTCCTGCGCCTGGGGCTGACCTCATTTGGCGGCCCGATTGCCCATCTTGGCTACTTTCGCGAAGAGTTCGTCACTCGGCGCCAATGGCTCAGTGAACGCAGTTATATCGATCTGGTTGCCCTCTGCCAGTTTCTACCAGGGCCGGCGAGCAGTCAGGTCGGCATAGGCATCGGGCTGTCTCGCGCCGGATTTTCAGGCGCCGTCGCCGCCTGGGCAGGGTTCACTCTGCCTTCAGCGCTCATCCTGATTCTCTTCGCCCAAGGGCTGTCCACTTGGGGCGGGGCTATGCCAAACGGGCTGTTGCACGGCCTCAAGATAGTCGCGGTTGCTGTTGTCGCGCAGGCGGTATGGGGCATGGCGCGTAATCTTTGCACCGACGTACCGCGGGTGACCCTCGCTGCGCTCTCAGCCTGCGTGGCACTCCTTTGGCCCAGCGCCGTGGGGCAGATAGGCGTGATTGCCTGCACCGCCGGCATAGGCTTGCTGCTGTTCAAGCCCGTGCACACCCGGATTGACGAGTCCTTGCCATTCGCGGTCAGCCGCAAGGCAGGCCTGATATCGCTTTCGTTGTTCTTCGGCTTACTGGCTGCCCTGCCATTGCTGATTCAGGCTTGGCCGTCTCAGGCATTGGCCATGGTAAATGCCTTCTACCGCGCGGGCTCATTGGTGTTCGGCGGCGGTCATGTGGTGTTGCCGTTGCTTCAGTCGGCCACGGTCCCCAACGGCTGGGTGGACAACGACACTTTTCTCGCCGGATATGGCCTGGCCCAGGCCGTGCCCGGCCCGCTGTTTACGTTTGCGGCATTTCTCGGCGCATCCATGAACGTGCCGCCTTCTGGCTGGGTCGGCGCCATGATCTGCCTCGTCGCGATTTTTGCGCCGTCATTCCTGTTGGTGATCGGCGTATTGCCATTCTGGGAACGACTGCGCCATAGCTTGCGCACGCAAACGGCGCTTGCCGGTGTCAACGCTGGGGTGGTAGGACTGCTTCTGGCTGCCTTGTACAACCCGGTCTGGACCAGTGCCATCGTGCAGCCGCTGGACTTTGGCCTGGCCCTGATCGCCCTGGTGGCCCTGATGTTCTGGAAGGTACCGCCTTGGGCCGTCGTATTGGGCAGTGGTTTGTGCGGATGGCTGCTCGGCGCGGTTGTTTGAGAAAAGCCGTTTCGCAGCGTTGGCGCAGGCTTTTGCCTTTCACCTTCACGCCTGCAGCTCACCCGACGAATACAACGCCGTCGATACGGCTTGAGGATTACGCAGGCATGCCCGGATTTGCGGGGCCAGCGCCGCCTCAAACGGCGCGAAGGATCGGACCTGGGAGTTCCGCGCAAATATCATGGCCTCAGCCAGATAATGCTCCATCGCGACGCCATCGCCGGACAGCGCCGCCTGCAGGGCATGGCACCGCGGCGCCAGTGTCGGCGAGTACCAGTCGATATCGCGATTGAGCAACGGCGCATTCAATATCCCGGCGTCGCCGTGGACCATCGCCCGACAGAAATCCAGTTCACGGCGCAGGATGGCAATGCTTGCAGCGCACGGCCCCAGGGCCTTCGGGTTGGCGTCGAGCAAGTCTTTCAACTCGTCATCAAGGCGCAGCGCTGCGCCCCAATCGCCGTCGACTTGCAAAGCCGCAAGGCGAAAGGACAGCGCCACCAACGGCATGGGCATGGGTTGTCGGGCCAGGGTTTGCATATCAGCGGCGGGCAACTGCGCTGCATCGACGCCAGACACATACAGCGCCAACAAGCGCGAATAAGCAAAGTCAGGGCTGTGCTCATCGGGTCTGCGCCACCAGCTCAGCAACTGCGCGCCATCGCTCGGCATGCCTTTGTTGGTGGGCACCAGGTTGGCCAGCCCGATGGCCAGGTTGACTGCGGCAAACGCCAATACCACGCCGCCATGGGGCCAGGCGATGGCCGCGCCGGCCAGGCAAACGCCGCCAATCATCAGGTTTATCAGCGGGCCCATGGCGATAAACAACAGCTTGGCGCGCCGGACGGGTTGATCGGGCGCATTCGCCGCAAACACAAAACCCAGCCATGACTGCCCCTTGCCGCCTCTTGCCCACCGTGCCCGAACTCCATGGCGCAGAGCCTGAATATCGACGGCAAAGAGCCGTGCCTGTAACACCGTCATCCCGCCCAGCCGTGCACCCAGCCAGTGGCCGGCTTCGTGCAGAGCCGTGGCAAGGAAGCCCAGCACAATCACTCCCAGAATGGTGGAGAAGGGCTGCGCGCCTATGTCAAACGACATGCCCAGGGTAAAGCCCGCGACGAAAAACCCCGCAAAGCTCAAGGCAACCTGCAACGCGCGCATTAGAAAACTGAATAGTGCCGAGCGGATCTTCATAGTGTTTTTTACGGGCTTGCCTTGAAAGGATGCCGTCAGCGAAATAGCCGAGCGACGCAAAGGGGACTGATTAACATGGCGAGCCCATCAGCGAGGATGGTTATCCAAAAAAGTTATCCATCAGATCCTCCGATCTTTCCGGGACCACTGTCAAACCCCGACCAAACGCAGTGTGAACAACGCGACGTTTCCGAAAAATTTGATCAGATCGCGAAACTTTCTCCCCTGCCACTGAGGTTTGACGGGCCTGACTAAAGGCCGGAGGATTGGCAACTTCATCGCATACACGCTTCAGGTTCTATTTGCGAGACAGGGCACTAGCGACATGGATTGTTGGCGTCTCACTCCCAGCCATGTGTTTGAGCTGTTCAAGTTCCGAAGCAAGGACTCGAGACCCTTATGAAACTGCCGAAGATCATCTGTTCCTTTGTACTGTGTGCCCTGTCACTCACAGCCCTGGCCGCCAGCAAAGCCGAAGACCCGCTACGCAACGTCGAGCTGGCCCGCGCCTACATCGCCGCCCGCGCGCCCACCGCGCAACTCGACTGCCACAAGAACGCATACAACTACCCCGAATGCACCGCCGACGGATACGAAATCGGCGGCTACGGCTGCGACAGCGACGGTTTTTACGCAGGCGTCTACGCCGACGACGGCGTTACTCTCGCCGACAACATCAACCTGGACCTGACCCGACCCATCGCCCACCTGTCCAAAGGGCAATTCGTCTGCATTCAGATCGTCGGCAAAAAAGAAGAAACCCTGCGTTACTACATTCAGGCCGTACCGGTCGCGACTGTGGAAAACTGCAAAGACAATGCGATCTGCACCGACTACGGCGAACGCCCCGTGCAATGGTTCAAACCCGTCACCGGCAAACCCTGCACCCGAGCGGGCACGAACTTCACCCGCCGTGGCTACGCCTATACCGGCGACTGCGCGGCGGGGTGGGTGGACAAGGAAACCCTGGACGAGTTTTCCATGGGTTTGAAGCCGCAGTGATGAAGTTTGTGCGTTGGTTGAGGGCGTGCTTTGACGGCGAGCCTGATGCGGCTCTTTCTCCGGAAGTTGGTAAATCCGCCTCACGCACTGAACAAAATCCGCCGGGTTTTGAAATGCCGATGGGGGAGAGTGAGCTGCATTCCACTTCGCCTGATGGGCGCTACTGTGTGCGAGTATTGCCCTGGGAGGCACGTAATACACTGTGGGTGTATTCGCCATACATTGTTGATACGCAGCGGGGGGTATGTGTTTTTCAGTTTGCAGATGCGTGTTGGTCGGTGGATCGGTCGGTTTGGTTGAGTGATACGGTGGTGGAGTTGGGGTTACGCAAGTTTCCGGGGGACAGGACGGGATCGGGAGTCAGGGTGGTTGTTGATTGTGAGGGACGTGTCGCGTACCGGGGTGAAGGGAAAAACGTTGCGTTATCGAGGCTGGAGAGTGAGCTCGAAACGATGATATCAAGCTGAGTCAGGGTTGCCTGATGGGGCGCTTTTTTTCTTACTATGCGATGAAGTATCCAGGATAAACAGAGCAAAAATATCGTTCCTATTTCATGAGTCCATATCGTGGATTTTAGCTGCCTGGTGGCTCGTTCAGACGTCAATTCCTCCGTTAATAGTTCTTTGCCATCCACCGTCAGAATAATAATACGGTCGCTTTTTACATTGGGGATCAGGCTTTGGCAGTAGCGCTCGCTTCAAAAAATGATGTTGAGCAAGTTGAGCCAATCAAGGAGCAAGAATGGGCATAAAAGCCAAAAATGAAAGACTGGAAGGTTCCTGCCATTGCGGAAAAGTACGTATCGCGCTTGCCCATCCGCCCGCGTACGCCATCAAATGCAATTGCTCTATCTGCATCAGGCTGGGCGCACATTGGGCTCATTACGACGCGGCAATGGTAGACATTGTCGGGCACCCGGAAAACACTTCTTCATACCTTTGGGGTAAGGAAACCCTCAGGACAATCCGCTGTAGCACCTGCGGCTGCGTTACCCATTGGGAAGCGATTTTGCCCGAGGCGGGTGCCGATATTGGCGTGAATATCAATAACTTTGGTCAGGCGCTGATCAACAAGACCCCGGTTCGACATTTTGATGGGGCAGATGGTTGGGCTTACCTGGACTGAGGCTCAACGAGGTGCGCAGGCATGGTGTGAACACCCTGGCCGTACGCGCCGAGGAGCTGCAAGGCATGGAACCGGCCGATCTGGCGCTGGTGACCTGGCTGCGGGAAATTGTCGAAATCGCCTGCAGCCTGCGCGGTGTCATCGCCGCCATGGTCGCCGCCATCGAAGACCCCGACTCGGCACTGCATGCATCGTGCGTCAGCATGAAAGCGTCCGGCACGCGACTGCTGGAACGCGCACAGACAGCGGGACTGGCGCGAAGTGATATGGACGGGGCGGATCTTTTGGCTCTGTCTGCATTAAGTGTTGCGTACGAGGTATCGCGAATTATGTGGGAGCGGATTCATCCGCGAAAATGTCG
>NZ_JBGLYM010000041.1:0-42182 GCF_047303955.1 Pseudomonas sp. Pseusp88
CCCCCCCCCCCCCCCCCCCCCCCCCCCCCCAACACCCCCCCGGCCCCCCCTCAAAAACCCCAAAAACAAAAACCGCGCGGCCCGATAACCCCCCCCCCGCCCTTTTGCAGTTCAGAAACCGGTCGGTATTACTTACCGGTCCATTCTTTTACGCGATCAGGGTGCTTGGCAACCCACTCCTTGGCAGCAGCTTCAGGCTTGGCACCGTCCTGGATGGCCAGCATGACTTCGCCAATCTCATCCTTGGACTTCCAGGAGAACTTTTTCAGGAACTCAGCGACTTCAGGCGCTTTGGTCGCCAAGTCCTTGCTACCGATGTTGTCCACGGTTTCAGCAGCGCCATAGACACCTTTTGGATCTTCGAGGAATTTCAGCTTCCACTTGGCGAACATCCAGTGCGGCACCCAACCGGTGACCACGATGGATTCGTTGCGCTTCTCGGCACGGGTCAGCTCGGCGATCATACCGGCGCCCGAACTGGCAACCAGTTTGTAGTCGCTCAGACCGTAGTCCTTGATCGCCTGGTCAGTCTTGAGCATCACGCCCGAGCCCGCGTCGATGCCGGTGATCTTGCCTTTGTAGGACGCATCGCCCTTGAGATCTTCAACGGTTTTGGCGGTAGCGTACTCAGGCACGATCAGGCCGATCTTGGCATCCTTGAAGTTCGCACCGTAATCGACAACCAGATCCTTGTTCTTGGCCCAGTATTCGCCGTGGGTGCCAGGCAGCCAGGCAGACAGCATCATGTCCAGTTTGCCGGTGGCCACACCCTGCCACATGATCCCGGCCGCGACGGATTGCAGCTTGACGTCATAGCCGAGCTTTTGCTTGATCACTTCTGCGGCAACGTTGGTGGTCGCGACGCTGTCAGACCAGCCTTCGACATAACCGATGCTTACTTCTGCGGCAGAGGCCAGCGTGGAACTGATAGCCAGTGCCAGTGCGGCACCTGCGCCCAGGATCATTCGTATCTTCATCGTTACTTCCCCGAAAGTCCTGCACCCGACGGTCGTCGGATGCGGTTAACGTTTTTATAAGGTCGCAACGGGTGCCCAGCTTTGGGGCACCACGTCCCAATAACGCCTCAATCGCTCCAGCCGCCGGTGTTGCTCACCGCGTCGACACCCTGATAATCAACCTCAGCGCACATGGGGCTTTCTCTGTCAGCGACATCGAGGCATCGGGAAACGACATCACTAAGCCACTAACGACAAACAGCGATAAAAACGTCGGTTTGCCTGTCCGAATCTTGCATGTCAATCACAACGTCTCTCATCCGGGAGGTGCCTTGACAGTAGAAGAGCTTTGCGATGGCTGCACAGATATGCGCCATTTCGAGTCCTTGTGGAAGCCGGCTTGCTGGCGATCGAGTGCGAAGCGCTCGCAGCAGGTGGGTGACTGTTGCGCCGCCATCCCCAGCAAGCCGGCTCCCACCATGGGTCCGTGCCAATTCGTGCAGTGTAAAGATGTGGCCCACCCCACCCAGAGTGTTACCCCCTCTACGCCTGGGCCTGCACAAACGGGTAACACGGAAACACCCCCTCACGATTACTCAGCCTGGGCAAAAACCAAAAATAAATAAGCCATTGATTTATAACGTTTTTAAAAAGTTGGCACAGCTCCTGCTATCTCTATCGCACAACAAGAATAAAACGCAGCAAACCCAATAAGAACAACACGTATCGGCTCTGACATAACAAGAACAAAGGCACAGAGACGCAGCTAACAGATTTTTTTGAAGTAGACCGTTTTACGGAGGCTCAGGCCTCGCAATCGGACAGAGAACAATAAAACTACCTTCAGGTAGCTCCAGAACCGGTTGGATCACGTCAGTGATGAAAATGGCTCAGCGCTCAAAAAAATACGTTTGCTCTTGATCCCGGATGGGGATCGACCATGACGCTGTGAAGGGCTGGTCGCCAAAAACAACAACAGGCCGCCCTAGAACAATAAAAAGAGCAGGCAAGACACCATTAAAAGGGGAGCTAAGGCTCCCCTTTGTCTTGCCTGGAGTTTGCCTTGCCCGCTGGACTGCTATAGCGCGCAACACCCGCCGATGCATGGATAAAAGCACAAGGCTACTCTCTCTCCAGCCTCCAGAACGTGTATTGTCACGGCGGCCTTACACGGTTTGTTTGCAGGTACGGCACTTTGGCACTACACCGGTGGTCATAGCCTGCGTTACCTCATCAGCACTTCTTTCCCAAGGGATTTAGTCATGCTCCGTTTCCTGCGCTTCGCTGCTGTTATCAGCGGCCTCTGTTTGAGTGCGTCCGCACTGGCGGTCGACGTCGACCCCGCCAGCTATGGCTACCCTTTGACCAACCCGTTCGAAGCCACCATTGCGACAACACCACCGGACCTGCGTCCAGATCTGCCGGCCGATGAAGACATCGATCAGGCCGACTACAGCCTCAACCTGCATCCCGAGCGTGAGTTCATCCTGCCCGACAACTTCTGGGCGGTAAAAAAACTGCGTTATCGCCTGGCCAAACAGGATCACCCGGCACCGCTGATCTTCCTGATCGCCGGGACCGGCGCGCCCTATACCAGCACCATCAACGAGTTTCTCAAAAAGCTGTACTACAAGGCTGGCTATAACGTCGTACAGCTGTCGTCGCCAACCAGCTACGACTTCATGAGCGCCGCTTCGCGCTTCGCCACGCCGGGGGTTTCCAAGGAAGACGCTGAAGACCTGTACCGCGTGATGCAGGCCGTGCGGGCCCAGCAAGCCAAGCTGCAAGTCACCGACTATTACCTGACCGGTTACAGTCTGGGTGCATTGAACGCGGCGTTTGTCAGCCAACTGGACGAAACCCGCCGCAGCTTCAACTTCAAGAAAGTGCTGCTGCTCAACCCGCCGGTGAACTTGTACACGTCCATCAGCAACCTGGACAAACTGGTGCAGACCAGCGTCAAGGGCATCAACAACAGCACCACCTTCTATGAACTGGTCCTGGCCAAGCTGACCCGCTACTTCCAGCAGAAGGGTTACATAGACCTCAACGACGCCCTGCTGTATGACCTGCAACAGTCCAAGCAGCACCTGACCAACGAACAGATGGCCATGCTGATCGGCACCTCGTTCCGCTTCTCGTCGGCGGACATTGCCTTTACTTCCGATCTGATCAACCGCCGTGGCCTGATCACTCCGCCCAAGCTGGCGATCACCGAAGGCACCAGTCTGGAACCGTACCTCAAGCGCGCACTGCAGTGCGACTTCGACTGCTACCTGACCGAACAGGTGATCCCGATGTGGCGCGCCCGTACCGACGGTGGCAGCCTGCTGCAACTGGTCGATCAGGTGAGCCTGTATGGCATCAAGGATTACCTGCACAACAGCCCGAAAATCTCGGTCATGCATAACGCCGACGACGTTATCCTCGGGCCTGGCGACCTGGGCTTCCTGCGCAAGACCTTTGGCGATCGCTTGACCGTTTATCCGTATGGCGGCCATTGCGGCAATATCAACTACCGCGTCAACAGCGACGCCATGCTGGAGTTCTTCCGTGGCTAAACGTCTTGTATTACTCGCCGCCCTGCTCTGCGCTGGCGCCGTACATGCCGCTGATGGCAGTAGCAACCTGGCTTCACGCCCCGCCACCGTCGAACGGCAGAACGATGCCGATGGCTTCACCGAGCCATTGAAGTCGCTGAAATTCAATCCGGGCCTTGACCAGCGCGAGTTTGAACGCGCGACCCTCAACGCCCTGGAGGTCTATGACCCGCTGGAGTCGTGGAACCGTCGGGTCTACCACTTCAACTATCGCTTCGATGAGTGGGTGTTCCTGCCCGTGGTCGACGGCTACCGTTACGTCACCCCCGGTTTCGTGCGCAGTGGCGTGAGCAACTTTTTCAGCAACCTGGGCGATGTACCCAACCTGCTCAACAGCCTGTTGCAGTTCAAGGGCCAGCGTTCGCTGGAGACCACCGGCCGGCTGCTGGTCAATACCACCGTCGGCATCGTCGGCCTGTGGGACCCGGCAACCAAAATCGGCCTGCCCAAGCAAAGCGAAGACTTCGGTCAGACCCTGGGCTTTTATGGCGTGCCAGCCGGTCCTTACCTGATCCTGCCGATTCTCGGGCCGTCGAACCTGCGTGATACCGGTGGTCTGGTCTTTGACTTCGCCGCCGAAGCGCAGATCAACTTCCTCAATGTCGCCGATGTCAGCAGCGATCACCCGGAACTGTATCTGCTGCGCGCCATCGACCGGCGCTACACCAACAGCTTCCGTTACGGTCAGATGAACTCGCCGTTCGAGTACGAGAAAGTGCGTTACGTCTACACCGAGTCGCGCAAGCTGCAGATCGCCGAGTAACAGGGCGAAAAAACAAAAACGGCCAGTCGGGCAACCGGACTGGCCGTTTTTTTGCCCGGCAATCCAGTAACAATCTATTTATTCGATGATTACCTAACAAAATCATCAACCATCTATCGGACCAACAGGCATACCATGGTCGGCAATTCCATTCGATCAGGAGCACTCACATGACTCTGTTACGCAAAGTGTTGTCGATCCAGGCTGGCCAGCCAACCTCGGACGGTGCCGGTGTGCGCCTGACCCGTGTATTCGGCGGGCAAGGCGTCGAGCAGTTCGACCCTTTCCTGATGCTCGACGAGTTCGGTTCGGACAAGCCCGACGACTATATCGCAGGCTTCCCCGCCCACCCGCACCGCGGCTTCGAGACCGTGACCTACATGCTTGAAGGGCGCATGCGCCACGAAGACCACCTGGGCAATGTCGGCCTGTTGCAAGGCGGCGGCGTGCAGTGGATGACCGCTGCGCGCGGGATTATCCACAGCGAGATGCCAGAACAGGAAGAAGGCGTGATGCGCGGTTTCCAACTGTGGCTGAACCTGCCGGGCAAGAGCAAACTGGGCAAGGCCAGTTACCAGGATATCCAGCCAGAAAATGTGCCACGCATTACCACGCCGGACGGCATAGGCGTCGTGGTCATCGCCGGGACCTTTGACGACGGCCAGGTTCAGCAGCGCGGCGCCGTGCAGCGCCCGGACACCGAACCACTGTATTTCGACCTGCACCTGCCCGCAGGCAGCCACGTCAGCCCGCGCCTTCCCAAAGGCCACCGTGCGTTGCTTTATGTGTATGAAGGCAGCCTGAAGGTCGAAGGCCAGGACCAGACCATCGGCGCCAGCCGCATGGTGCGGTTGTCCGATGAGGGCGAACTGCATCTGCGCAGCACCGACGGTGCGCGGGTATTACTGCTGGCCGGCAAGCCGTTGGGCGAGCCGATCGTGCAGTACGGTCCGTTCGTGATGAACAGCCGCGAAGAGATCGAACAGGCACTGCGGGATTTTCGCGATGATCGGCTGACGGCTTGAACGAGCACCATCCACAACCTTGAATTGGGATGATATTTGTAGGAGCCGCCTTGGTGGCGATCGAGTGCGAAGCTCTCGCAAAAGCGTCATAGGCCGTGCCACCGCTATCGCCAGCAAGCCGGCTCCTACAGGGCCTCATTTCAATTCATCAATACGCGGCGCCTTGATTACTCCAACCGCAAAAACTTCTTCAACTGCTCGCTCTGGGCCATCGCATCGTGGCGGCCCAGTTCGACCAGTTCCCGACAATACCCCGCCTCGAACAGCAGATAACTTAATACGCCGGCGCCGCTGGTCTTGGTCGCGCCTGGCCCGCGCAGGAAGGTGCGCAGCGCCCGGGGCAGTTCGTGACGGTGGCGGGCGGCGATTTCGTCGATGGGCTGGCTGGGAGCGATCACCAGCACCTCCACCGGCGCCAGGCCGGGGCGATGGAACTGGCCTTCGCTAGGCAGCAACTGGCCCACCAGGTTCATTCGCTCAAGCAATTCGATATCGCTTTCCAGGCTGTCAATGAAGGTGCTGTTCATCAGGTGCCCGCTTATCTGCGCCAGGCTCGGCTGCACGCCATTCAACACACGTTGCACGCCGCTGTTGGCCGCAGTGCCCCGCGGGTTGCCGCTGACCCCCACCACCAGCACGCGATTGGCGCCCAGGTGCAGGGCCGGGCTGATCGGCGCCGACTGACGCACAGCGCCATCACCGAAATATTCCTGATCCAGACGCACCGGCGCAAACAGCAGGGGAATCGCCGAGCTGGCCAGCAGATGGTCGACGGTCAGTTCGGTCGGCATGCCGATACGCCGATGGCGCAGCCAGGGGTCGATGGCGCCCTTGCCTTGATAGAAGGTCACTGCACGGCCGGACTCATAGCCAAAAGCCGTAACCGCTACCGCACGCAGATGCTGGGCATTGATGGCTTCCTGGATACCCTGCATGCGCAAGCGTTCGTTGAGCAGGTCGCGCAGGGGCGAGCTGTCGAGCAGCGCCACCGGCACTTGGGAACCGAAGCCCAATAGGCTGTTACCGAAAAAGCGTGTGGCCTGACGCAAAACCCCGGCCCAATCGCTGCGCAGCACCTGATGGCTGCGGAACGATTGCCAGAAGGCGGTCAGCTCGTGGATTGCATTGCTGAAATGAGCCGCCCCGCTGGCCAGCTTGACCGCGTTGATGGCACCGGCGGATGTGCCGACGATCACCGGAAATGGATTGGGCGAACCGGGAGGCAGCAGATCACCGATGCCCGCCAGTACCCCTACTTGATAAGCGGCGCGAGCCCCGCCTCCAGAAAGAATCAACCCTGTAACGGGTTCAACGGCATTCACAACATCTGACGATACGGCAGGAGCTGGCATTTATAGGTCGGCCTCTATGATCAACCGCGTTTCTTATACAGCTTGGGCTCTCCCGGTGGTCGGCTTTTGAAACGCCGATGAGCCCACAGATATTGGGACGGGCATTGCGTGATGGCAAGTTCAACCCACTGGTTGATGCGAATGCAGTCAACCTCGTCGCTTTCACCAGGGAAATCCGTCAACGGTGGCTCGATTACCAGCTTGTAACCGCTGCCGTCGGCCAGGCGTTGCTGAGTAAACGGCACCACCACGGCGCGCCCCATCTTGGCGAACTTGCTGGTGGCGGGGACGGTAGCCGCCTGGATGCCGAACAGCGGCACGAAAATACTCTGCTTGGCGCCGTAGTCCTGATCCGGCGCGTACCAGATCGCCCGGCCGGCGCGCAGTTGCTTGACCATGGCGCGGATGTCTTCACGCTCCACGGCGATGGAGTCAAGGTTGTGCCGCTCGCGACCGCGACGCTGGATGTAATCGAACAACGGGTTCTTGTGCTCGCGGTACATGCCATCGATGGTGTGCTGCTGCCCCAGCAGGGCCGCCCCGACTTCCAGGGTGGTGAAGTGCAGCGCCATGAGGATTACTCCCTGGCCCTGCTCCTGAGCACGCTGTAGGTGCTCCAGGCCTTCGACATGGGCCAGGCGCGCCAGACGCTCGCGCGGCCACCACCAGCTCATGGCCATTTCAAAGAACGCCACGCCGGTAGAAGCGAAGTTTTCCTTGAGCAAATATTTGCGCTCGGCCTTGGACATATGCGGGAAGCACAGTTCCAGATTGCGCGAAGCAATATATTTGCGATCAGTGGCGAAACGGTACATCACCATGCCGAGTACGCGGCCGATCACCAGCAGTACGCGAAACGGCAGCTGCACGACCAGCCACAACAGCCCCAGCCCCAGCCAGAGCGGCCAGAAACGCGGGGAAAGATAACGGGCTTGAAATTGCGGGCGGTCCATTAAGGCTTCCGTCAGAACAAAGGCCGCGCATTCTACAACGGTTCGACCCGGCTTGCGGGTCGCGGGCGTTATCGTTATAAGTCTCGGCACTTTTAGCGACAAGCTGCTGTATGCCGACCATGAGCCAAATCGAATCGCAAGACCAGGATCCCGTCTTTCAATTGAAGGGCAGCATGCTCGCCATTACGGTGCTGGAGCTGGCCCGCAACAACCTCGACGCACTCGATCGCCAACTGGCGGCAAAAGTCGTGCAGGCCCCGAATTTTTTCAGCAACACCCCGCTGGTGCTGGCGCTGGACAAACTCCCCGCCGATGACGGTGCGGTGGATCTGCCCGGCCTGATGCGCGTCTGCCGCCAACACGGCCTGCGCACCCTGGCCATTCGTGCCAACCGCATCGAAGACATAGCAGCCGCCATCGCAATTGATTTGCCAGTACTGCCACCGTCTGGCGCCCGTGAACGTGCCGTGGACCCGGTGGAAACCGAAGCGGCGAAAAAAATTCCGGAAAAACCACCCGAGCCGGTTGTCCGTCCAACCCGCGTGATAACCGCGCCGGTGCGCGGCGGACAACAGATTTATGCCCAGGGCGGGGACCTTATCGTTATTGCAGCAGTCAGCCCCGGTGCGGAACTTCTGGCCGATGGCAACATCCATGTTTACGGTCCCATGCGTGGTCGAGCGCTGGCAGGTATCAAAGGTGATACCACGGCGCGGATTTTCTGCCAGCAGATGGTCGCTGAATTGATCTCCATCGCCGGGCAATACAAGGTCTCCGAAGACTTGCGCCGTGATCCGGCCTGGGGCAGCGGAGTCCAGATAAGCCTGACCGGTGACGTGTTGAACATCACCCGGCTTTAACGGATACTTGCCGCCATTTTCAAAGCATCTCTGACTCATCGCGAAACGTGGCAAAGACTGTAGTCAGTTCGGGAAAAGTACTGTTTCACACCCGACATATGTCGTTGTTCGAATAACGCTGTTTCAATCAGGGATGCTCTTCTGGGACTGATCGTCCTATTCCTCTAGGGGTGAAACACCTTGGCCAAGATTCTCGTGGTTACATCCGGCAAGGGTGGTGTGGGTAAGACCACCACCAGCGCCGCTATCGGTACCGGCCTCGCACTGCGCGGCCACAAGACAGTTATCGTCGACTTCGACGTCGGCTTGCGTAACCTCGACCTGATCATGGGCTGCGAACGCCGCGTGGTGTATGACTTCGTCAACGTCGTCAACGGCGAAGCCAACCTGCAGCAGGCCCTGATCAAGGACAAGAAGATCGAAGGTCTTTACGTGCTGGCCGCCAGCCAGACCCGTGACAAGGACGCGCTGACCAAGGAAGGCGTGGAAAAAGTCCTGATGGAATTGAAGGAAACCTTCGAATTCGTCGTCTGCGACTCCCCTGCTGGTATCGAGACCGGTGCCCATCTGGCAATGTATTTTGCCGATGAAGCCATCGTCGTGACCAACCCGGAAGTGTCGTCGGTGCGTGACTCCGACCGCATGCTCGGCCTGCTGGCGAGCAAATCGCGCCGTGCAGAGCGTGGTGAAGAGCCGATCAAGGAACACCTGCTGCTGACCCGCTACAACCCGGAGCGCGTGAGCAAGGGCGAAATGCTCGGCGTCGAAGACGTCAAGGAAATCCTGGCCGTGACCCTGCTGGGCGTGATCCCGGAGTCCCAGGCCGTACTGAAGGCGTCCAACCAGGGCGTACCGGTCATCCTCGACGAACAGAGCGATGCTGGCCAGGCCTACAGCGACGCCGTAGACCGCCTGTTGGGCAAAGACAAAGAACATCGCTTCCTCGATGTCCAGAAGAAAGGATTCTTTGAACGCCTGTTCGGGGGTAATTAATGAATATTTTTGACTTCTTTCGTGCCAACAAAAAGGTAAATACCGCGTCGGTGGCGAAAGAGCGTCTACAGATCATCGTGGCGCACGAACGCGGCCAGCGCAGCACACCGGACTATCTGCCAGCCCTGCAGAAGGAACTGGTCGAAGTGATCCGCAAGTACGTCAATATCGACAGTGACCAGGTTCAGGTCGCCCTGGAAAACCAGGGTACGGTCTCGATTCTGGAACTCAATATCACCCTGCCAGATCGTTGATCCGGCGGTTGTCCGCGGCGGCATGAGCAGCGTTCCACACGGAGCGCTGTTCATGTCGCCGTCGGCGTTTTAGCGCTTCGAGGCCACATGCCGCTGTCGAACATCCGCATCATTCACCAGGACGCTGCCGTTCTGGTCGTCGATAAACCTACCCTGCTGCTGTCTGTCCCCGGCCGTGCCGATGACAACAAGGATTGCCTGATTACCCGGCTGCAGGAAAACGGTTACCCCGAGGCCCGTATCGTCCACCGCCTGGACTGGGAAACCTCCGGAATCATTTTGCTGGCCCGTGATCCGGATACCCACCGCGAGCTGTCCCGGCAGTTTCACGACCGCGAAACGGAAAAAGCCTACACCGCTCTGTGCTGGGGCCAACCGCAACTGGACAGCGGCAGCATCGACCTGCCACTGCGCTACGACCCGCCGACCAAGCCGCGGCATGTGGTTGATCACGAGTTCGGCAAACACGCCCTGACCTTCTGGAAAGTGCTGGAGCGTCATGAGAAGCACTGCCGGGTCGAATTGACCCCCATCACCGGCCGCTCGCACCAGTTGCGCGTGCACATGCTGTCTATCGGTCACCCGCTGCTGGGTGACGGTCTCTACGCCCATCCCGAAGCCCTGGCTGCCTCACCGCGCCTGTGCCTGCACGCCAGCATGCTGAGCTTCACCCATCCGCAGACGGGCGAGCGCCTGCGCTTCGAATGTCCGGCGCCGTTCTAAAGCTTCTGCACGATTGGTGGGACCGGCTTCAGCCGGGAAGGCGTCGGCATGCTCGATATGGCGTCATCGCCTGCATTACCGTCTTCCCGGCTAAAGCCGGTCCCACAGGAATACGGTAAACTCGCGCCATTGCTGTCTGGAGTAACCTATGCGCGAAGAGCTGAACCAGGGCCTGATCGATTTCCTCAAGGCCTCTCCCACCCCGTTTCATGCGACTGCAACCCTGGTCCAGCACCTGGAGGCCGCAGGCTTTCAGCGTCTGGACGAGCGTGAAACCTGGACCACCGAAACCGGTGGCCGCTACTACATCACTCGTAACGACTCGTCGCTGATCGCCCTGCGCCTGGGCCGCCAGTCGCCGCTGGTTGGTGGTATCCGCATGGTCGGTGCCCATACCGACAGCCCTTGCCTGCGGGTCAAGCCACAGCCGGAACTGCAACGTCAGGGCTTCTGGCAACTGGGCGTCGAAGTCTACGGTGGTGCGCTGCTGGCTCCGTGGTTCGACCGCGACCTGTCCCTGGCCGGGCGTGTCACCTTCCGTCGCGACGGCAAGGTGGAAAGCCAACTGATCGACTTCAAGCTGCCGATTGCCGTGATCCCCAACCTGGCGATCCACTTGAACCGCACAGCCAACGAAGGCTGGCCGATCAATGCGCAGAACGAATTGCCACCGATCCTCGCCCAGGTCGCCGGTGACGAGCGCGCCGACTTCCGCGCCCTGCTGACCGAGCAACTGGCTCGCGAGCACGGCCTGAACGCTGATGTGGTGCTGGACTACGAGCTGAGTTTCTACGACACCCAGCGCGCAGCCGTGGTCGGCCTCAATGGCGACTTCATTGCCGGTGCGCGTCTGGACAACTTGCTGTCGTGCTACGCCGGCCTGCAGGCGCTGCTCAATAGCGACACCACGGAAACCTGCCTGCTGGTCTGCACTGACCACGAGGAAGTGGGCTCGTCATCCACCTGCGGCGCCGATGGCCCGATGCTGGAACAGACCCTGCAACGCCTGCTGCCGGGGGACGACTATGTGCGCGCCATTCAGCGCTCGCTGCTGATCTCCGCCGATAACGCCCATGGCGTACACCCCAACTACGCCGACAAACACGATGCCAATCACGGCCCGAAACTCAATGCCGGCCCGGTGATCAAGGTCAACAGCAACCAGCGCTACGCCACCAACAGCGAAACCGCCGGTTTCTTCCGCCATCTATGCATGGCCGAAGAAGTCCCGGTACAGAGCTTCGTGGTGCGCAGCGACATGGCCTGTGGGTCGACCATCGGTCCGATCACCGCCAGCCACCTGGGCGTGCGTACCGTGGATATCGGCCTGCCGACCTTCGCCATGCACTCGATCCGCGAACTGGCGGGCAGCCATGACCTGAACCATCTGGTCAAGGTGCTGACGGCGTTCTACGCCAGTCACGAGTTGCCTTAACGACCATTGACCCTCACTCCAGTCAAACACAAGGGTTTGAATTGGAATGAGGTTCTGTAGGAGCTGCCGAAGGCTGCGAAAGCGGTATATCTGACAGCCCCCAATCGCTGCCTTCGGCAGCTCCTACAGGCCAGTGTTCATTCCTACATATCTGCTCTGTCCGATCTAGACTGAACCTATCCAGTCCACCCAGGCCACTCCCATGGACGCCTTCCATGCCATGCTGATACCTGTCGTATTCGGCATGTTGCTGCTCTGTATCGGCTTCAGCTATCAGGAACGCAGCAGCGGAGTGTTCATGATCTGGGTCGGCATGTTCCTGATCATTGGCACCATCGGCTTCAAGATCATCGAAAAGCTCGCCTGACACTCACGCCACTCGTACACTCGTCGAATTGCCATATCTGTAAAATGCCGATCCGAGGTCCACTGGTGATTGCCCGCCTGCTTGCCCTGCCCCGCCTGTTTTTTCTTTGCCTGCTGACTCTCGCGCCGCTAAGCGCCGCCCAGGCGGTGACCTTGCCCGCGGCACTGGGCGGCCCGACAAAAGCTCAGCCGCAGGCGCAAGAGCCACTGGCCCAGTCACTGGACGAAGTCATCACTCGCCTGGAAAACGATCAGCAGCGGGCGCAGTTGCTCACCGAGCTCAAAACCCTGCGCGATGCCAATAAAAAGGCCCAGGCCACGGCTGAAGACGGCGTGCTGGGCCTGATCAGCGGGACGCTGCGCAGCTTCGAGAAGCAACTGACGGGCGACGACAGCCCGATCAATCGCTGGGACAACGAACTGGCCCTGGCCCAGGATGAGCTGATGGCCCTGATGCTGCCTGCCCGGCAATGGCTGCCGATCATATTTGCCTTTGCCCTGGTACTGCTGGTCTGGAGCCTGCTGGCGGCGGCGCTGATCTGGCTGGCCCACTGGGTGCGCCTGCGCTTCAATCTGTCGGAAAAACTGCCGCAACACCCAAGGACACTGGACCTGCTGCGTTTTGCCTTGAGCAAGCTGGGGCCATGGCTGCTTGCCCTGATCATTACCGTTTATTTGAGCTACTCCCTGCCCCATTCCCTGGGCAAGGACCTGGCCATGGTGCTGGCTTATGCGCTGATGGTCGGTACGCTGTTTTCCGCGATTTGTGTCATCGCCTTTTCCATCCTCGACGGTCCGCATCGTCACCGCGCCCTGGATATCCTCCGGCACCGTGCCTTTCGGCCGCTGTGGTTGATCGGCAGCTTCGCCGCGTTTGGTGAGGCGCTGAACGATCCGCGCCTGATCAGCAGCCTTGGCCCGCACCTGGCCCATATGGCCGCCACCTGCACCAATGTGGTGGCGGCGCTGTGCAGCGGCTGGTTTATCCTGCACTTCCGCCGCCCCATCGCCCATCTGATCCGCAACCAGCCGCTGTCCAGGCGCCTGACCCGCCGTGCCCTGACCGAAACCCTGGAGATCCTCGGCAGCTTCTGGTTCGTCCCGGCCCTGCTGTTGGTCACGGTGTCGCTGTTCTCCACCTTCTTCGCCGCCGGCGATACCAGCACCGCCCTGCGACAGGCGCTGTTCAGCACGGTGCTGTTGGTGGTGTGCATGGTGGTCAACGGCCTGGTGCGACGCCGGGCCCTGAAGGAACCCCACGGCCACCGTCGCCATGCCCTGTACTCCGAACGCCTGCGCAACTTCTTCTACACCCTGGCGCATATGGCGATCTGGCTCGTATTCATCGAACTGGGTCTGCGGGTATGGGGGCTCTCGCTGATTCGCTTCGCCGAAGGTGACGGCCACGATATCAGCGTCAAACTGGTCAGCCTGTGCGCGACCCTGCTGTTCGCCTGGTTACTGTGGATCATTGCCGATACCGCTGTGCAACTGGCCCTGACCCGATCGCGCAAGGGCCTGGCCAATACCCGCGCCCAGACCATGATGCCGCTGATCCGCAACGTGCTGTTCTTCACGATCTTTGTCATCGCCATCATCGTCGCCCTGGCGAATATGGGCATGAACGTCACGCCGCTGCTGGCCGGTGCCGGGGTCATCGGCCTGGCCATCGGTTTCGGCGCTCAATCACTGGTGGCAGACCTGATCACCGGACTGTTCATCATTATCGAAGACTCCCTGGCCATCGACGACTATGTCGACGTCGGCGGTCACCTCGGCACGGTGGAGGGCCTGACCATTCGCACCGTGCGCCTGCGCGACATCGACGGCATTGTCCACACCATTCCGTTCAGCGAGATCAAAAGCATCCAGAACTACTCCCGGGAATTCGGCTACGCGATTTTCCGCATTGCCATCCCGTTCAATATGAGCATCGATGATGCCCTGAAGGTGGTGCGCGATGTCGGCCAGAAAATGCGCACCGATCCGTTGCAGCGCCGCGATATCTGGTCGCCGCTGGAGATCCAGGGCGTGGAGAGTTTCGAATCCGGCAATGCAATCCTGCGCGCCCGCTTCAAGACCGCGCCGATCAAGCAGTGGGAAGTGTCCCGGGCCTTCAACCTGTCGCTCAAGCGCCATCTGGACGAGGCCGGGCTCGACCTGGCCACACCGCGCCTGAGCGTGCAGGTGATGACCAGCGGCGGCGCGGCGAAGGCCGAGCAGCCGGTGCAGGGCTAGGGTCCTGCCTGGATGTCTTCGACCACGGCGCTGACATGTATGGCGTCGTGGCGCCAATACTCAAGGTCACAGTCGAGCAGACGGCCCTGCTGGTCGTAGTTGACCCGGGCAATGCGCAGGCCCGGGCTGCCCAGTGAAACCTTCAGGGCCGCCGAGGCCTCGGCATGCAGCGCCGTCGGCACCATTTCGAAACGCACCTTGCCATAGCGCAGCTGATACTGGCTGGCATAGAGCTCGGTCAATGACTGGTTGAGATCGAACTCCAGGATGCCGGGGAAAAACTCCGGCTTGAGGTAGTGCTCCACGTACAGCACCAGGCGCTGATCGATGCGCCGCGCCCGGCAGATCTGGATCACGCTGGACAGCGCTGGCAACTGCAACAGCTCGCAGATACTGGCCGAGGCCGGTTGCAGACGGGCGCTGATAACCTGGGTTTGAGCCACCCGCCCCTGGGCCGTAACCATGGCGTGAAAGTGGCTGCGACGGATCAGGTCATAGGCCAGACGCGGCGGCGAAATGAACCAGCCACGGCGTTCCTCGCGATAAATCAGCCCTTGGGCCTCCAATTGCACCAATGCTTCGCGCAAGGTAATGCGCGTGGTGTCGAATACTTCACTGAGCTTGCGTTCAGCGGGCAATTTACTGCCCGGCGGCAGCAGACCGTGCTCGATCTGTTCTTGCAGAGCGTTGCAGATGATCGTCACCGCTCGTGGCACATCTTCGCGCATCAGGTTACCTATCTGGACTAGACCAGCGCCATTACAGGGCAGTGCCCGCACCTGGTGCACCGATTTCTGGTGCGTCCCAGCCTAGGCAGTGCAGATGACTGTTCTGTGACAAAGCGCTTCATAAAGCATGCCAATCATCGCCAGAGCAGCACCGAAGCCTCATAAAACCGAGTGTTTGCGGGTGGTCTACGCTTATGCGGCAGTCTGAACAAAAGACTACCGACAGGCCAGGAAAAGCAGCCCTCGACATGAAAGTGTCATCGAAAGGGCCTAACTTGGCTCAGGTATTGCTGATCTAGACCAACCACCCCGCAACGACCACTTCTAGAACAACACCGCTGAAGTGCATAAGGAGCATCGAATGAAACATGTTTTGTTGGCATCACTCCTGGGTTCCGCCATTGCCATGAGCACCGCCGCCATGGCCGCAGACACCGACCTCAAGGCACTGGAAGCAGCCGCCAAGACTGAAGGCGCGGTCAATAGCGTGGGTATGCCCGATGACTGGGCAAACTGGAAAGACACCTGGTCCGATCTGAAAACCAAATACGGCCTGACCCACATGGACACCGACATGAGCTCGGCCCAGGAAGTGGCCAAGTTCGATGCCGAAAAAGACAACGCCAGCGCCGACATCGGCGACGTGGGTGCGGCCTTTGGCCCCATCGCGGCGACCAAGGGTGTTACCCAACCCTACAAACCAAGCACCTGGGATCAGATCCCTCCTTGGGCTAAAGACAAAGACGGTCATTGGGCCCTGGCCTACACCGGCACCATCGCTTTCATCGTCAACAAGAAGCTGCTGCACGGTTCGGCAATCCCGACCAAGTGGTCTGACCTGAAAACCGGCAAATACAAGGTCGCCATCGGTGACGTGAGCACCGCAGCACAGGCCGCCAACGGTGTACTGGCTGCCGCCATCGCCAACAAAGGCAGCGAAAGCAATATCGAACCGGGCCTGCAACTGTTCACCGAGCTGGCCAAACAGAAGCGTATTTCCCTGGCTAACCCGACCATCCAGACCATGGAAAAGGGTGAAGTGGAAGTGGGCGTGGTCTGGGACTTCAACGGCCTGAGCTACAAGGCCAAGATGACCAACCCGGATGACTACGTGGTCCTGATCCCGTCCGACGGTTCGGTGATCTCGGGCTACACCACCATCATCAACAAATACGCCAAGCACCCGAATGCCGCCAAATGGGCACGTGAGTACATCTTCAGCGACGCCGGCCAGATCAACCTGGCAAAAGGCAATGCGCGTCCGATCCGTGCCGATCACCTGACCCTGCCAGCCGATGTGCAGGCCAAGCTGCTGCCTAACGAGCAGTACAAAGGCGTTACCCCGATCAAAGACGCAGCCGCGTGGGAAAAAACCTCGAAAGCCCTGCCGCAGAAATGGAACGAGCAAGTCATCATCGAGATGAATTGATCCCGGTTCCAGGTCTTCAGGGATGAAGACAAAAAAGGGCGAGCCAGCATTAGCTGCCTCGCCCCTTTTGGGTAAAAGATCCCGCCCGTCTTCGACGCCGCGCTGTTGCGCAGCAAACACCGGGCAGGGTGAGTGCTAGTTGTGGGAGCGAATTCATTCGCGAAGGCGGTATTCCAAACGATGCGGATGTACTGGATGCACCGGCCTCTTCGCGAATGAATTCGCTCCCACAAAAATCTCATTCGAAATCATAAAGAACTGCAAAAGCTCGTCCCACCTTGCCGGAGCGAATATGAAACACAACGTCATCCTGATCGTGCTCGACGGCCTGAATTATCAGGTGGCACAGCATGCGATGGGGCATCTGCAGGCCTACGCCAACGCCGGTCGCGCCGCGCTGTACAAGCTGGAATGCGAGTTGCCCGCCCTGTCGCGGCCGCTGTACGAATGCATCATGACCGGCGTTGCGCCCATCGACAGCGGCATCGTCCATAACAACGTTTCGCGTTTGTCCAACCAGCGCAGCATTTTTCATTATGCCCGTGACGCCGGGCTGAGTACCGCCGCAGCGGCCTATCACTGGGTCAGCGAGCTGTATAACCGCACGCCGTTCCTGGCTGCCCGGGACCGTCATACCAACGATGCCGAACTGCCGATCCAGCACGGCCTGTTCTACTGGGTCGATCACTACCCGGATTCGCACCTGTTCGCCGACGCCGAGAGCCTGCGCCTGGCCCACGCGCCGAACTTCCTGCTGATCCACCCCATGAATATCGACGACGCCGGACACAAGCACGGCCTCGACACCCCGCAATACCGCAATAGCGCCCGCAGTGCCGACATTATCCTGGCCGACTACCTGCAAGGCTGGCTCGACGCCGGTTATCAGGTACTGGTGACTGCGGACCACGGCATGAACAACGACCGCTCCCATAACGGCCTGCTGCCCGAAGAGCGCGAAGTGCCGCTGTTCGTGCTTGGCGATGCCTTCAGCCTCAACCCCGACGCCCAACCACTCCAGACCCAGCTGTGCGGTACGGTCTGCGAGCTGCTGGGTGTTGTCCACGACAAACCGGTCTGCCGGGAGATGCTCAAGTGAAAACATTCACCCGCGGCAAATGGCTGGCCATCCTGTGCCTGGTGCCCTTTGCCCTGTTCTTTATCGTGTTCCAGATCGCCCCGCTGGCCTGGGTGGCGATCAACAGCCTGTATTCGGAAGACGGCGGCTGGGGCATCAGTAACTTCATCCGCGCCTTTGATTCACGCTTCTATCGCCAGGCCATGCAATACAGCCTGGAGATCAGTTTCTGGTCGAGCCTGTTCGGCATCCTCATTGCCATCCTCGGTGCCTATTCGTTGCGCAAGGTGGATTCGCGGCTGCGCGACTTCGTCAACGCCTTCGCCAACATGACCAGCAACTTCTCCGGGGTGCCCCTGGCTTTCGCCTTCATCATCCTGCTCGGTTTCAACGGTTGCATCACGCTGATCCTCAAGCAGAGCGGGATCATCGAAGACTTCAACCTGTATTCCAAGACCGGCCTGATCATCCTCTACACCTACTTCCAGATTCCCCTGGGCGTGCTGCTGCTCTACCCGGCCTTTGACGCCCTGCGTGAAGACTGGCGCGAGTCGGCGTCTCTGCTAGGTGCCAGCAGTTTTGATTTCTGGCGGCATATCGGCCTGCCGGTACTGACTCCGGCGCTGCTCGGCACCTTCGTCATCCTGCTGGCCAACGCCTTGGGCGCCTACGCCACGGTGTACGCCCTGACCACCGGCAACTTCAACGTGTTGCCGATCCGAATCGCTGCGATGGTTGCCGGCGATATCACCCTGGACCCGAACATGGCCAGTGCGCTGGCCATGATTCTGGTGGGGTTGATGACGCTGGTTACCATCGTCCATCAGTGGCTGCTCAAGAGGAGCTACCATGTCTCGCGCTGAACGCGGTCCCGTCGGGCTCTACCACCGTTTCGTGGTCTATGCCCTGTTCCTGATCCTGCTGCTGCCCCTGGCCGGTACGCTGCTGTATTCCCTGGCCAGCAGCTGGGGTGCAACCATTCTGCCCAGCGGCCTGACCTTCAAGTGGTACATCGCCCTGTGGAGCGACCCGCGCTTTCTTATGGCGTTCGGCCAATCGCTGCTGGTGTGCGTCAGTGCGCTGATCCTCTCCGTGGTACTGATCCTGCCGCTGCTGTTTGTGGTGCATTACCACTTCCCGCGCCTGGATGCGCTGATGAACATCCTCATTCTGTTGCCCTTTGCGGTGCCGCCGGTGGTGTCCTCGGTGGGGCTGTTGCAGCTCTATGGCTCAGGGCCGCTGGCCATGGTCGGCACACCGTGGATCCTGATCGGCTGCTACTTCACCGTGGCCCTGCCATTCATGTACCGCGCCATTACCAACAACTTGCAGGCCATCAACCTGCGCGACCTGATGGACGCCTCGCAGCTGCTCGGCGCGAGCACCTGGCAGGCCGCCGTACTGGTGGTACTGCCCAACCTGCGCAAGGGCCTGATGGTGGCATTGCTGCTGTCGTTCTCCTTCCTGTTCGGCGAGTTCGTGTTCGCCAACCTGCTGGTCGGTACGCGCTACGAAACCCTGCAGGTCTATCTGAACAACATGCGTAACAGCAGCGGTCACTTCAACAGTGCGCTGGTGATTTCCTACTTCCTCTTCGTGCTGGTGCTGACCTGGGCTGCCAATCGACTGAACAAGGACAAAGACTGATATGAGTTACGTCAGCGTTGAAAACCTGCAAAAGAGCTACGCCAGCACAGCTGTGTTCAGCGATATCAACTGCACCATCGGCCGTGGCGAATTCGTCACCCTGCTCGGGCCCTCCGGCTGCGGCAAATCCACCCTGCTGCGCTGCATCGCCGGGCTGACGTCGGTCAACAGCGGCAAGATCATTCTCGACGGCCAGGACATCGTTCCCCTGAGCCCGCAGAAGCGTAATATCGGCATGGTGTTCCAGAGCTATGCGCTGTTCCCCAACATGACCGTGGAACAGAACGTCGCCTTCGGCCTGCGCATGCAGAAGATCAATGGCGATGACACTCACAAGCGCGTGGCCGAAGCGCTGAAGATGGTCGAACTGACCGACTTCTCCGCTCGCTATCCGCACCAGATGTCCGGCGGCCAGTGCCAGCGCGTGGCCCTGGCCCGCTCGCTGGTCACCCGCCCGCGCCTGTTGCTCCTCGATGAGCCGCTGTCGGCACTCGATGCGCGGATTCGCAAACATCTGCGCGAGCAGATCCGCGCCATCCAGCGCGAACTGGGCCTGACTACCATTTTCGTGACCCACGATCAGGAAGAAGCCCTGACCATGTCAGACCGTATCTTCCTGATGAACCAGGGCCGCATCGTCCAGAGCGGCGACGCCGAAACCCTCTACACCGCACCGGTGGACGCCTTCGCCGCCGGGTTCATCGGCAACTACAACCTGCTCGAAGCCGACGCGGCCAGCCGCCTGCTGCAACGGCCGATCAACAGCCGCGTGGCCATCCGCCCGGAAGCCATCCAGCTGAGCCTGACCGGTAGCCTGGAAGGCGAAGTACGCAGCCACAGCCTGTTGGGCAACGTCATTCGCTACCGCGTCGAAGCCCATGGCGTGGAAGTAGTGGTCGACGTACTCAATCGCAGCGCGGATGATCTGCACCCGGATGGGCGGCGGGTGACACTCAATATTGAGTCTTCGGCACTCTGCCCGGTCGCTTAGAACCTACGACGGCAGGAGCGAACCCGGTGGGAGCGAATTCGCTCCCACACCTCACTCTCACCGAGTTGGTTCCTGCCGCAACAGAAAAGATTTCAAGGAAACACGCCATGCCTCTAGCCATTTTTGACCTGGACGAAACCCTCATCGGCGGCGACTGCGCCACGCTGTGGGCCGAACAGATGGGACGCCTGGGCTGGGTCGATCCCGCGTCATTCATGCAGCGCAACAACGAGCTGATGGACGCCTACAGCAAGGGCGAACTGGCGATGGAGGACTACATGACCTTCGCCCTGGAGCCCATGGCCGGGCGCACGCCGGAAGAGATCGACCATCTGGTCGAACCCTGGGTAGAAGACTTCATCGAGCCAATCATCTACAGCGAAGCCTGCACCTGCATCGCCCGGCACCGCGCCAATGGTGACCGCATTCTGGTGATCTCGGCGTCAGGCGTGCACCTGGTCCAGGCCATCGCCGCGCGCATCGGCGTCGATGAAGTGCTGGCCATCGACCTGCAGGTGATCAACGGCGTCTACAGTGGCGCCACCGAAGGCGTGCTGACCTATCGCGACGGCAAAGTCACCCGCCTGCTGGAATGGCTGGACAAGGAAGGGGAAAACCTGGAAGGCGCTTTCTTCTACTCAGACTCGCGCAACGACCTGCCGCTGTTGCTCAAGGTCGATCACCCGCAGGTGGTCAATCCGGATCCTGTGCTGCGCGAACACGCAGAAAAGCATGGGTGGCCGGTGCATAGCTGGAAATAACCCCCCGGCCAAGCGGCAAACACAAACCTGGCAGGAGCCAACTTGTTGGCGAGCAGGGATGACGCGGTGTGTCAGGCACACCGCTTCGCGAAAGTTCTCCTACCCGAATGCTGCGACTTGGCCCAACGCCTCATTAATCAACCACATCACCTATTATTTTTGGTTCCTTTTCTGTAATGAACACCGACCTGCCTTACGTCAATCACGCGATCTTTTATAGTAAAAACAGCCCGCAGCTTTAGCCCCAAGTCAAGTTCATACAAATCACTTTCATCAAAATTTCGTTTCCCCCCACCGAGTTTTTTAATTGCAAACCTGGAATCATTCTGTGGATATATTCCTGTTTGGGTGATATGGCTTTCAAACGATCTGAATTTGTTCAGAGCGTTTCTCTCCAAAGGATCTTTCTCGTTGAGCTTGAAGTTCGCGCCTTCTGTCGAGATAGTCCATCGCTTCGCATCACGCTCTACAGGTTGCTTCGTGCGACTGCCACCTGCCCGGGAAGTCGACGGCAAAACTGCATTTACCCTGTCATCGCTCGCTGCTATGCCTGCCCTTTTTTTGCGCGTCACCGTGACACTTTCACCATACTCGAAAGCCCTGGCAACCGGAGCGGCCTTGAGATCTGTACTTTCAGAGGTAGTGACGGTGGTCACGACCCTCTTGAAGGCCCCCTTCCCAGAGGCCATGTGAGGTGCACTCATCGGTGTCGCCACTGCCGGACGTGCCGGTGCCCACCTCGCCTGAAGCCGTTGAAGCGCGCTAATAAACAAGTTGCTATGACCAAAGTGGCCAGAAGGGTCACCGAAATTAACAGGATCCCCCGAACAATACCCATAAGCATTCACCCCCCCCAGGCCGAAAGGGCTCAAACTGTCGGGGCTGTTGAAACGCATCAATATCGGATTAAACGCTCGATAACCATTACCCAGCAGATAATGTCCGGTAATGAGATCACGAACTTCTCCATTGAAACCCGGTAATCGGGTAAGGCCCATGTCTGCGGGTTGATACCCATATGGCATATAAAAGTTTGAGTCCCGGCCCTGGTTTTCGATGCTTTCCAATACTGAACGCTGCTGATCAGTCGCCAGAAGCATGGCATTCGAGCCATTCGAATCCGGCTGATGTTGGGCCAACAATAAATCGCCCTGCTGCATCAGGGTGCGCCGAACTTGCCCCTGAATTTCCGTAGCCAGTCGATTTTTCAGGTAAAATCGCTGCTGCGCTGCCTCCCCCGCAACCGCGCATCTGGCGATACGGTCCAAAGGGTCATAGCGGTACGACGATAAAATGGCTGTGTTGTTGAATAAAGACATCGTGATACTCCCTAACGCAGTTACACGCTTGGACTATCAGGGTCGCATCCTTTTCTGATCCTGTCCCCTAGCAGAAATAATAGGTTTGCGCAGCAGCCAAGTAAGCAGCGACAGCACCATCAGACGATGGCAACTGTCGCAATTTACCGAACGCCTGGGCGTCTCAACTCACACCAGCGCCTCATCAATAACCAACACCACCTTGCCCGACACCTGGTTGGTCGCAAGCTCGGCAAAAGCCGCTTCGGCATCGGTGATGGGGAAGGTTCTGGCCAGTTGCGGGCTCAGACGACCCTCGCTGAACAGCGGCCAGACGTGCTGGCCCAGGTCGCTGAGCAGATCGGCCTTGAACTGATCGCTGCGGCTGCGCAGGGTCGAGCCGAGAATCTGAATGCGCTTGCCCAGGACCTGAGCAAAATCCAGCTCGGCCTTGCGCCCACCCATCAGGCCGATCAGCACCAGACGTCCGTCGACACCCAACACCTTCAGATTCAGCGCGGCATAGTTGGCACCGACCGGGTCGAGGACGACGTCAAAGGGCGCGAAGTCGTTGAGGCTGTCCAGACTCTCGTCGCGGATCGCCCCGCCCTGGGCACCGAGCGCTTCACAATAGGCCAGACGCTCGGCCGAGCCGACACTGACCCAGACCGGGTTACCAAAGGCCTTGCACAGCTGAATACCGGCTGAACCAACACCACTTGCCCCGGCGTGCAGCAAAACTTTTTCACCGGGCTTGAGGCCCGCCAGCTGGAACAGATTGAGCCAGGCCGTGGCATAGACTTCCGGGATCCCGGCCGCCTCGGCCAGGCTGATACCCTCGGGCACCGCCAGCACGTGACGCGCATCGACCACCACTTCTTCAGCCATGGCCCCGCCCGCAACCAGCGCACAGACGCGGTCGCCGACCTGCCAGGCCGTGCCGGAACCGACTTCGGCAATCACCCCGGAGCATTCCATGCCGAGGATTTGCGTCACCCCTGGCGGCGGTGGATAAAGCCCCGCACGCTGCAATAAATCGGCCCGGTTCAAACCGGCAGCGGCCACCTTGATCCGCACTTGACCCACATCAAGGGCCGGACTTGGCTCCTCGACCCATTCCACTTGACCGTCAACGCCTTGCAATGCCTTCACAGTGCCTCCATAGTGAGTCTGGACTGAGCCCGGAGCTAGTAAACGACCGGGCTTTTTGCATTATGCGACCGGATCCGACGGAGCCGGCGACTTCAAAGACGGCCTAATATGCGTTATCAATTGTCCCCGCGTCGAATCGGCATGAAGCATTTTCTTCCAAGCAGCGCCCTCGCCCTGGTCATTGGCCTCAGCGTCCTGCCAATGTCCGCCAGTACTTTTGCCGCCAACAGCTGGGATAATCTTCAGCCTGATCGCGATGAAACCATTGCCAGCCTGAATATCGTCGAGCTGCTCAAACGGCACCATTACAGCAAGCCGCCGCTGGACGACAAGCGCTCGGTCATCATCTACCAGAGCTATCTGAAACTGCTCGACCCGGCACGCAGCTACTTCCTGGCCAGCGATATCGCCGAGTTCGACAAGTGGCAGACTCAGTTCGACGACTTCCTCAAGAGCGGCGATCTGAACCCCGGCTTTACCATCTACAAGCGTTATCTGGACCGCATCAAGTCGCGTCTGGACTTCGCCCTGGCCGAGCTGAGCAAAGGTGTCGACAAGATCGACCTCAACACCCACGAAACCCTGCTGATCGAACGCAAGGACGCGGCCTGGCCGAAGAACGAGGCAGAGCTGGACGACCTGTGGCGCAAGCGCGTCAAGGATGAGGTGTTGCGCCTGAAGATCGCCGGCAAAGACCCGGCAAAAATCCAGGAAACCCTGACCAAGCGCTACAAGAATCAACTGGCGCGTCTGTCCCAGACCCGTGCCGAGGATATCTTCCAGGCGTACATCAATACCTTTGCGATGTCCTACGACCCGCATACCAACTACCTGTCGCCGGAAAGCGCGGAAAACTTCGATATCAACATGAGCCTGTCGCTCGAAGGTATCGGCGCCGTGCTGCAGAGCGACAACGACAACGTCAAGATCGTGCGTCTGGTCCCGGCCGGCCCCGCCGACAAGACCAAGCAGGTTGCACCCGCCGACAAGATCATCGGTGTCGCCCAGGGTGACAAGGAAATGGTCGACGTGATCGGCTGGCGCCTGGATGAAGTGGTCAAGCTGATCCGCGGACCGAAAGGTTCGGTGGTACGCCTGGAAGTGATCCCGGCCAGCAATGCGCCGAATGACCAGACCAGCAAAATCGTGCCGATCACCCGTGAAGCGGTGAAGCTTGAAGAACAGGCGGCGAAGAAATCCATCCTGCACCTGAATCAGGACGGCCGTGACTACAAGCTCGGCGTCATCGACATCCCGGCCTTCTACCTGGACTTCAAGGCCTACCGTGCCGGCGATCCTGAGTACAAGAGCACCACCCGTGACGTGAAGAAACTGCTGACCGAGCTGCAGGCCGAGAAGGTCGATGGCGTGGTCCTGGATCTGCGCAACAACGGCGGCGGCTCGTTGCAGGAAGCCACCGAGCTGACCAGTCTGTTCATCGACAAGGGCCCGACCGTGCTGGTGCGTAACGCCGACGGCAAGGTCGATGTCCTCGAAGACGAAGACAGCGGCGCCTTCTACAAAGGCCCGATGGCTCTGCTGGTCAACCGTCTCTCGGCCTCGGCCTCGGAGATTTTCGCCGGTGCCATGCAGGACTATCATCGCGCGTTGATCATCGGCGGCCAGACCTTCGGCAAAGGCACCGTGCAGACCATTCAGCCGCTGAACCACGGCGAACTGAAACTGACCCTGGCCAAGTTCTACCGGGTATCCGGGCAGAGCACCCAGCATCAGGGCGTGCTGCCGGACATTTCCTACCCGTCGATCATCGACACCAAGGAAATCGGCGAGAGCGCCCTGCCGGAAGCCATGGCCTACGACACGATCAAACCAGCCATCAAGCCAGTCGTTGATCCGTTCAAGCCGTTCCTGGCGCAGTTGCAGGCCCGTCACGATGCCCGTTCTGCCAAGGACGCCGAGTTTGTCTTCGTCGAAGAGAAACTGGCCCTGGCCAAGAAGCTGATGAGCGAGAAAACCGTCAGCCTCAACGAAGCCGACCGTCGCGCCGAACACGCCCGTATTGAAAACGAGCAACTGGTCATGGAAAACACCCGCCGCAAGGCCAAGGGTGAAGCACCGCTCAAGGAACTGAAGAAGGAAGATGAAGACGCCTTGCCGCCGGACGATTCCAAGACCAAACCGGAAGACGACGCTTACCTGTCGGAAACCGGGCGTATCCTGATCGATTATCTCGGCTTGAATTCGTCTGTGGCCAATAAATAAAGGCCGAAACCGTTGATGGAGAGTTTTCCGTCATCAAACAGTCATGAATCTGTCGTGAAATAACGGGGCTGGGCGGTGTTATCGCCCAGCCCCTTTTTTTGACCCGAGATTGCCATGACCGTGACCGAGCAGCTGAGCGCCTTGAGTTCAATTCTGGCTCAACGTGATCTATCCAGCCTGTTCCAGCCTATCGTGTCATTGTCGCAACGCCGCATCCTCGGCTACGAAGCGCTGACCCGCGGCCCGTCCAAC
Source organism: Pseudomonas sp. Pseusp88 (assembly GCF_047303955.1). Classification (NCBI taxonomy): domain Bacteria; kingdom Pseudomonadati; phylum Pseudomonadota; class Gammaproteobacteria; order Pseudomonadales; family Pseudomonadaceae; genus Pseudomonas; species Pseudomonas sp. Pseusp88. The sequence goes on from NZ_JBGLYM010000041.1 coordinate 26,078, forward strand.
AGCTCCCTGCACTCGCCTGTCAGCCTGTTCGCGGTAGCGCGTCAGGCCGGGCGCCTGAGCGAACTGGAACTGGCCTGCCGGGAAAGCGCCTGCCGCCGTTTTGCCGAGCAGAATCTGGACGGCAAGCTGTTCCTCAATATCTCCCCCGAATCCCTGCTCGAAGCCTCCCACCCACCGGGCCGCACCTTGCAACTGCTGCAACGCTACGGCATCGCCCCGAAAAACGTGGTGATCGAGTTGACCGAGCAGACCCCCACCGATGACTTCGAGCTGCTTTACAACGCGCTGCACCATTATCGCGACATGGGTTTCTCCATCGCCCTGGACGATCTTGGTGCGGGCTATTCAAGCCTGCGTCTGTGGTCGGAGCTGCGCCCGGACTATGTGAAGATCGATCGCCACTTCATCGATGGCATCCATCAGGACGCGGTCAAACGCGAGTTCGTCGGCTCCATGCTGCAAATGGCCAAGGCCTCCCGGGCACTGGTCATTGCCGAGGGCATCGAACTGTCTGAAGAACTGGCGGTGCTGATCGACATGGGCGTCGATCTGGTCCAGGGCTACCTGCTCTGCCGCCCCCAGGAACTGCCGCCGCGGGATGCACGGGTGATGCTGTCCAGGCTTGAGCCCCTCGGCTCGCCGATCATGGCCGACGACAGCGCCGATCTCAGCGCCCTGCTGATCGAACAGCCCGCCGTCAACCAGACCATGCCGACTGCCAACGTCCTCGAGGCCTTTCGCAAGCAGGCCAATCTCAACTCCCTGGCAGTGCTGGACGCCCACTCTCAACCGGTAGGTATCGTGCATCGGCATTCACTGTCCGATGTGCTGCTGCAGCCCTTTGCCACTGAATTGTTCGCGCGCAAGCCCATCAGCCGCCTGATGAGCGACGATTTCCTCGCCGTGGAACTGAATCAGTCGCTGCAACAGGTCAGCCGCCTGATCACCAGCCGTGCCCGCCAACGGATCGAAGAAGATTTCATCATCACCCTCAACGGCGCCTACCTGGGTCTGGGACGGGTGATAGATGTACTCAAGCTGATCACCGAGCTGAAGATCCAGCAGGCCCGTTACGCCAACCCGCTGACCCTGCTGCCGGGCAACGTGCCGATCCAGCAGTGCCTGACGCGCCTGCTGCAACAAGGGCGCGAGTCAATGATCTGCTATGTGGATATCGACAGCTTCAAGCCGTTCAACGATATCTACGGCTATGGTCGCGGCGATGAAGTGCTGTTATGCCTGGCCCAGTGCCTGAACGAGCGCATCGACCCCAGTCGCGATTTCGTCGGCCATATCGGCGGGGATGACTTTCTCATGGTATTGGGCTCGGACGACTGGAGCAAACGCCTGAATTATCTGCTGGAGGACTTCCAGAACCAGTGCCGTCGCTTCTATCGCGCCGAACACCTGGAAGCCGGCTGCTTCGTCGCCCTGAACCGCCAGGGCCAGCGCCAGGAGTTTCCCCTGCTGTCACTGTCCATCGGCGTGGTTCACCTGCGCCCGGAAGCCTGCACCCTGGTCGATGCCAGCCAGCTGGCTGAACTCGCCTCGCAGGCCAAGCACTACGCCAAGGACGTGCCGGGGGCGAGTGTGCATGTGATTGATCTGCGGGATTTGGATCTTACAAAGTCCCTGGCTTGAACCGGATCCTGTGGGACCGGCTTCAGCCGGGAAGACCACAAATCAGATCTGGATCGTTACTCCACCACCGGATAACTGAACTCGAATACCCGTACCACTTCCGAAGCATGCCACGACGCGGCAGCGACGCCGTCGGACGGCCCGGAGAAACGCCCCAACCGCTCGGCACACTCGAAAAAACCGGTACGCGGCAAACGGCTGGCACCCTGGCTGATCACCAGAGAGCTGCGCAGTGGCTGTTCGGCGCGGGCGTCCAGCGCTGCCAGATGTTCCAGGGCAGCAGTCAGTGTCTGCATGGCCGGACTGGGCAACTGCAGGCGTTCCAGCAGGGCCCGGTAGGTGAGCAGATGACGCTGACGGCGCGCCTGGTCCAGTTCAGTCAACAGCGCGTCCCAATGCTGGCGACTGATGCGCACGCTCATGACGCGTCCCTCCAGCCCGCCACGCCCAGCTCCCAGGCCAGGCTGCGGCGAATGGCGGCATCCGGCTGACGCTCGCCACTTTCGATCATTTGCAGATAGGAAGGACTGATACCGACGGTGCGGGCCAGCTGTGCCAGCTCCAGGCCCTTGGCAACCCGCAGCGCGCCCAGTTGCTCGAAGCCGGGCAATTCGCCCTCGGTAGCGGCGACCGCAGCCTGTGGTGGCGGCGCAGAAGCGAGACCGGCGGCCTTGAGCAAGGCCTGATACCGGGCCCATGGCAAGACCGCGTATTCTGGCTCTCCATCACGAGAAATGACCTGAAGATCCATACAACCCCCACAACTGTGCAATTAGGCATATTCCATGTACCGGCATCTTAACAGCGCTCGGGGGCGGTACGCCTGTACTTACTTGCCATGAAACGCTCTAGTCATCGACCAGGGGCACATCCTTGGGTTTTTCCTGTTCCAGCAAAACCTGATTCGCCGGCAGGCGCTCCACTACCGCGAGCTTCTCCGGAACCTGCCGGGCCCGCCAGGTGCGGAAGGCATTAAGCTCGGCCTCCAGACTTTTCATGACCCAGGCCAATACGGCGATATCGTCCAGCATGCCGATGCCGGGAATCCAGTCAGGAATGGCATCCAGAGGGCTGAGAAAATACATCAGGCCTGCCACCACCGAGAGAATGGCCTTCGGACTGATGGCACGGTACTCGCCCCGCCAATAGGCCAGGCAGAGAGCCTGCAACAGGCGCAAATCCTCCTTGAGCTTGCCCAGCCGATTGCCTTCGCTGGCGCCTTTGCGCGCCACAGCAAACAACAGGCCCGGTAAACGCCCGGCCGCCATCAGACGACGGGCCATGGGTAGATAGCGCAGGATATTCCATGGTGCTTTCATGCTTTTTCCCCTGAAACATCTGAATGGCGGAGCCTGTGGGACCGGCTTTAGCCGGGAAGGCAATACTACGGGCGCTGAAAATCTATCGGCCTCACCGCCCCATTCCCGGCTAAAGCCCACCCCACAAGACTCTCCTACAAGCAATACACGTCTACGTGCTTTTTCCACTACAAGGTTATCCACACATCCTGTGGATAACCTTGTGAACAGCAGCGCAATAAACCGCCAGAACCCCCGTTCCACAGGGCCTCGACTTAAATCGGGCATTTTTTACTCACATAAAAAAAACCCATAAATTCGTTGACTTAGGCATGTTCAGAAGTTACCCACAGCGTTCGACTGGATCGTCCTACAATCATCGTCGTTCGACGGTCGCTATCCGCTAATTGGGACTGCCGGTACCTTCATCCGTTCGACTGCGTTCGGCAAAAACGACAACGCCCCGTCGAAACGGGGCGCTGGCTTATAGCAAGGTAAAGCTGTTACTTCTTGGCTGGAGCGTCGGCCGCAGGGGCTTCTTCATCAGCATCGGCGCCTGGAGCCGGAGCGGCTGCAGGGTCCTTGATGCCCAGCAGTTCCAGGTCGAAGACCAGAACCGAGTTGGCCGGGATCATCGGGCTTGGGCTTTGTGCGCCGTAAGCCAGTTCACTCGGGATGTAGAGCTTGATCTTCTCGCCTACATGCATCAGTTGCAGGCCTTCGACCCAACCCGGGATCACGCCGCTGACGGGCAGATCGATAGGGCTGCCACGTTCAACCGAGCTGTCGAAGACCTTGCCATCGATCAGCTTGCCTTCGTAGTGGACGGTGACGACGTCAGTAGGCTTGGGCTGAGGGCCGTCGGCTTTCTTGATGATTTCGTATTGCAGGCCCGAAGCCGTGGTGGTCACACCGGCTTTCTTGGCGTTGTCGGCGAGGAATTTCTTGCCGGCGGCTGCCGACTCTTCGCTCATTTTGGCCAGGCGCTCTTCAGCACGCTTTTGCAAAGCGGCGAAAGCCTGGACCAGGTCTTCGTCTTTGAGTTTCTGTTCTTTCTTGCCGATGGCATCTTCGATACCCAGGGCTACGGCCTTGGAGTCGAGATCATCCATGCCTTCCTGAGCCAGGCTCTTGCCCATATTCAGGCCGATGCCATAAGACGCTTTTTGTGCCGGGGTTTTCAGCTCGACGGTGCTGGCCTGCTTGTCACAACCCGCGAGTACCAGACCGACCAGGGCAATCGCCGCTGCCAACCGATGCTGTTTCATGCTGTTTCCTTGTTCATGCGCCAATAGGGCAAACGAGTAAAGCCGCGAGCTTATCAGTCCGCCGCGACCAATGGCTACCGGCATCAGAGGGGAAAAAGGCAGATAAGTTCAGGTATCCAAAGGTTTTCCCGGACAGTTGCCCCGCCGTTCAGTCGGGGTTCAGTCATCCGCCCTGCTCGTCTGCGACCTGCTGTCGCATCGTCTGACCTTGTGGGCGACAGGGCCGATGACCCTGTCGCCCGAGGATCACACCAGCTGACCCAGTGCCGCTACGGTAAAGTCCTCAAGGCTGGCGCGGTCACCGCCCTGTACTTTGCTGACCCAGCGCGGGTCGCTGAGCAGGGCGCGGCCGACGGCGATCAGGTCGAACTCGTTGCGCTCCAGACGCTGAACCAGATTGTCCAGGCTGGCGGGCGATGAAGACTGCCCGGTGGTGAAGGTATCGACGAAGTCACCTGACAGGCCCACCGAACCAACGCTGATGGTCGCGGCACCGGTGAGTTTCTTCGCCCAGCCGGCAAAGTTCAGCCCTTGCTCGCCGTCGAGTTCCGGGAATTCGGCCTCCCAGAAACGTCGCTGCGAGCAGTGTAGTACATCGACCCCGGCTTCCACCAACGGCAGCAGCCAGTCGGTCATGGCATCCGGCGTAGTGGCCAGGCGCGAGGTGAAGTCCTGCTGCTTCCACTGGCTGACCCGCAGGATCACCGGAAACTCAGGACCGACGGCCTGGCGAATAGCCTTGACTACTTCAGCGGCAAAGCGCGAACGCTGTTTAAGGGTCGCGCCGCCGAAGGCATCGGTACGCAGGTTGGTGCCTTCCCAGAAGAACTGATCAATCAGGTAACCGTGGGCGCCGTGAATTTCCACGGTATCGAAACCCAGGGTCCTGGCATCCAGGGCGGCTTGGGCGAATGCGGCGATGGTATCGGCAATGGCGTTATCGCTCATGACTTCACCACGCGGTGTGCCGGGAGCCACCAGGCCCGACGGGCTTTCTACCGGGCTGTCCGGCACCCAGTCAGTCTGGGTGCTGGGCACGGAGCCGGTATGCCAGATCTGTGGGCCCATCTTGCCGCCAGCGGCGTGCACGGCATTGATGACCTGCTGCCAACCGGCCAGGGCTGCTTCGCCATGGAAAAAGGGAATACCCGGCTGATTGCGTGCAGCCGGACGATTGATCACCGTACCTTCGGAGAGGATCAGGCCGACATCAGCCTCGGCGCGACGACGATAGTAAGCGGCGATATTGCTGTCCGGCACACCTTCGGGGGCGAAGGAACGGGTCATCGGCGCCATGACAATACGGTTTTTCAACGCCAGGGATTTCACCTGGAAAGGCTGGAACAGTGCAGCAACATTTTGTGCGGTCATACCAGGACGCTCCAATTTCGTGAAGGCGTTATGGTATCTTCCGGATACTTAATATCAATCAGGCACTTTAATGAAACCAGGTATCCCTGAGGAAACCACCATGGACACCCAGCACCCACCGGTCTTCCACGCCAATTGCTCCAGCCGCCTGCTGCTGGACCAGATTGCCGATAAATGGTCCATTCTGGTGATTGCCGCGCTGTGTGCCGCGCCCACGCGCTTCAACGTCATTCGCCGTCGACTGGAGGGGATCACGCAGAAGTCCCTGACCCAGACCCTGCGGCGCCTGGAGCGCAATGGCATGGTCGCACGACGCGTCATTACCGACTCACCGATTGCCGTCGAGTACAGCATCACGCCATTGGGGCAGAGCCTGAAAGCGCCCTTCCAGATGCTCTACGCCTGGACCGAGGAACATAAAGAGCAAGTCGAGCAGGCACAGCAAGCATTCGATCAGCGCACGACTCAAGCAGAGCCTGTGTGACCGTTCAAGACAATGGCTTCAGCCTTCCAGCGTGCGCGCCAGATCTTTTACCGATTGCAGGGGCTGGGGGCTGGCGATGACCTGGCGCATGACGTCGCGCAGGTCGGCCGGAAGTTGCTCCAGGCAACGCTGCGCCGAGGCACGCACCGCGTCGTCTGTTCCATGGATACGCGCGGCCAGCAGCAATACCAGGGTGGCGTCCGAAAGATTCATGGCAGGGTCCAGAAGAAATCCGCAGCGAAGTTTACTGGGTCTTGCGGCACTACATACCACGACTTTATTGCAGATAGCGCGAAACAGTAGATCAATAATTTCATCAATTGACTGTTCGCAACCGCGCAAGACTTGTTAATCGCTTGATTTGACTTGAAAAGTCGCCGCGCTGCCGGATCTGGATCAATAGTGCGGCAAACAGCCCCTCGCGGCACAAATCCCAGGCAACAAAAAAGCGACCCTAAGGTCGCTTTTCTGGTCGATTCGAGGAGTTCAAGGGCCTCGAATCTCAATATGGCGCAGCGGACGGGACTCGAACCCGCGACCCCCGGCGTGACAGGCCGGTATTCTAACCGACTGAACTACCGCTGCGCGTAACACCTTTTACATCGAGTGGTGGGTGATGACGGGATCGAACCGCCGACCCGCTGCTTGTAAGGCAGCTGCTCTCCCGGCTGAGCTAATCACCCATGTCTCTCGGTGTGGCGCGCATTCTACGGAGCGACCTCACCTCTGGCAAGCACTTTTTGAAATAAATTTTATAATCCTTCCAAAGGCTTAGCGCAGGGTTGGCCGCAGGGTCCGGGCAGCTAATAATGCCCCCTTTGTATAGAAGGAGAGACTTACCCCATGTGGTTCAAAAACCTGCTTGTCTATCGCCTGACCCAGGATCTGCCGTTCGACGCCGAGGCGCTGGAGACTGCACTGGCGACCAAACTGGCGCGCCCCTGTGCCAGCCAGGAGTTGACCACTTACGGTTTCGTCGCCCCTTTCGGTAAAGGTGCTGACGCTCCCCTGGTCCACGTCAGTGGCGATTTCCTGCTGATCGCGGCCCGTAAAGAAGAACGCATCCTGCCCGGCAGCGTCGTGCGCGATGCTCTTAAAGAGAAGGTCGAAGAGATCGAAGCCGAGCAGATGCGCAAGGTCTACAAGAAGGAGCGCGACCAGCTCAAGGATGAAATCATCCAGGCCTTCCTGCCCCGTGCCTTTATCCGTCGTTCGTCCACCTTCGCCGCCATCGCGCCGAAACAGGGCTTGATTCTGGTCAACAGCGCCAGCCCCAAGCGTGCCGAAGACCTGCTCTCGACCCTGCGTGAAGTGATCGGCTCGCTGCCGGTGCGGCCACTGACCGTCAAGACCGCGCCGACTGCGATCATGACCGACTGGGTCAAGACCCAGAAAGCCGCCGACAACTTCTTCGTCCTCGACGAATGCGAGCTGCGCGACACCCACGAAGACGGCGGCATCGTCCGTTGCAAGCGTCAGGACCTGACCAGCGACGAAATCCAGCTGCATCTGAGCACCGGCAAAGTGGTGACCCAGCTGTCCCTGGCGTGGATGGACAAACTGTCCTTCGTGCTCGACGACAAACTGGTGGTCAAACGCCTGAAGTTCGAGGACCTGCTGCAGGATCAGGCCGAACAGGATGGCGGCGAAGAGGCCCTGGGCCAACTGGACGCCAGCTTCACCCTGATGATGCTGACCTTCGGCGAGTTCCTCCCGGAGCTGTTTGAAGCCCTGGGTGGCGAGGAAATGCCTCAGGGGATCTGATTCGCGGCAAACCAAGAACCTGTAGGAGCCGGCTTGCTGGCGATGGCGGTGTGACAGTCAACATCTTCCTTGACTGACCTGATGCTATCGCCAGCAAGCCGGCTCCTACGGGGTTGTATTTCAATTCAAATGATGGGAATCGGCCTACCGGCCACTACACCTGACATCAACAATAAATAAAAGGAGCGAGCCATGCGTGCCCTGGCTGCATTGAGTCGTTTTGTCGGTAATACCTTTGCATACTGGGTGCTGCTGTTCGCTGTCCTGGCGTTCCTGTTCCCGAGCGGGTTCATCGTCCTCAAGACCCTGATCGTGCCCCTGCTGGGCCTGGTCATGTTCGGCATGGGCCTGACCCTCAAGCTCGAAGATTTCTCCGAGGTCGTGCGCCACCCGTGGCGCGTGGCCCTGGGTGTCGTTGCCCACTTCGTGATCATGCCAGGCGTGGCCTGGCTGCTGTGCCAGCTGTTTCATCTGCCACCGGAAATCGCCGTGGGTGTGATCCTGGTCGGCTGCTGCCCGAGCGGCACCTCGTCCAATGTAATGACCTGGCTGGCCAAGGGCGACCTGGCGCTGTCGGTGGCCATCGCCGCCGTCACCACCCTGCTCGCCCCGCTGCTGACCCCGGCACTGATCTGGCTGCTGGCCTCGGCCTGGCTGCCGGTGTCCTTCATGGAAATGTTCTGGTCGATCCTGCAACTGGTCATGCTGCCGATCGTCCTTGGCGTCATCGCCCAGCGCGTATTGGGCCATAAGGTCAGCTATGCGGTGGACGTACTGCCGCTGATCTCGGTGGTCAGCATCGTCATGATCGTCTGTGCTGTGGTCGCCGCCAGCCAGGCCAAAATCGCCGAATCCGGCCTGCTGATCATGGCCGTGGTGATCCTGCACAACAGCTTCGGTTTCCTGCTGGGTTACTTCACCGGCAAGCTGTTCAAACTGCCCCTGGCCCAGCGCAAGTCACTGTCCCTGGAAGTCGGCATGCAGAACTCCGGCCTCGGCGCCGCCCTGGCCAGCGCCCACTTCTCGCCACTGGCGGCGGTGCCAAGCGCGCTGTTCAGCGTCTGGCACAACATCTCCGGGGCGTTGCTGTCGACGTACTTCAGAAAGATGGAGCCTGACGCAGTGGTAACTGAAGACAAGCCAGTCTTGAATTAAGTCTCTACGGGACTGTTTTTGTGGGACCGGCTTTAGCCGGGAAAGGGCCGCTACACGCTGCATTCGCTTGGTCAGGAAGGACGCCTTCCCGGCTAAAGCCGGTCCCACAAGCCCTGTTTAAAATCATGATGTTGTTGCTAGCGCACATCCCCACGCAACGCCGCCACCCGCTCCCGCGCACTGGCCGGAACTGCATCCTCCCCTTCCAGCGGCGCACCCGCCACCACGGTCACACGCGACCAGAACCGTCGGAAAAAGCCCTTCTGCGGATCACGGCTGAAGAAGCTGCCCCATAGCCCCTGCAATGCCAGGGGAATGACCGGCACCGGGGTCTCTTTCAGAATCCGCGTCATACCGCCCTTGAACTCGTCTATCTCGCCATCGCCGGTCAACTTGCCTTCCGGAAAGATACACACCAGCTCGCCATTGCGCAGGTACTGGGCAATACGCTCGAACGCGCGCTCGAAGACCTTGATGTCCTCACTGCGCCCGGCAATCGGAATGGCCCCGGCGGTGCGGAAAATAAAGTTGAGCACCGGCAGGTTGTAGATCTTGTAGTACATGACAAAGCGAATCGGCCGACGCACTGCGCCGGTAATCAATAAAGCATCGACGAAAGACACATGATTGCAGACCAACAGCGCCGCGCCCTCATCGGGAATCCGCTCCAGCTCACGGTGTTCGACGCGGTACATGGAATGGCTGAGCAGCCAGATCATGAAACGCATGGTGAACTCGGGGACGATCTTGAAGATGTAGGTGTTGACCGCGATGTTCATCAGCGACACCACCAGAAACAGCTCCGGGATCGGCAGCTTGAGCAGACTCAGGAAGACGATGGAGAACAGCGCCGAGATCACCATGAACAAGGCATTGAGGATGTTGTTCGCGGCAATCACCCGGGACCGCTGGTTCTCCGGGGTGCGCGACTGGATCAGGGCATACAGCGGCACGATATAGAAGCCGCCAAACAGACCCAACCCCATGATGTCAAACAGTACCCACCAGGCCTGGCCGTGACCGAGCAGGGTCAGCCAGTCGTAGGCCAACGCGCCCTGAGCAAGGGCACCGGAATGCCACCACAGCAGCAGGCCGAAAATAGTCAGCCCGAACGAGCCAAAGGGCACCAGGCCGATTTCTACCTTATGCCCCGACAGACGCTCGCAGAGCATTGAGCCGGCGGCGATGCCGATGGAGAACACCGTGAGGATCAAGGTGACGACAGTCTCATCGCCATACAGCCACTCTTTGGCGTAAGCGGGAATCTGCGTCAGGTAAATCGCGCCGACGAACCAGAACCACGAGTTGCCGACAATCGAACGCGACACTGCGGGCGTCTGCCCCAAGCCCATGCGCAGAGTGGCCCAGGACTGGCTGAAAATATTCCAGTTGAGGATCATCTCCGGCGCCGCAGCAGCCGCGCGAGGAATGCTGCGACTGGCGACGTAACCCAGACAGGCAGTCAGAATCATCGCCGTCGCGACAATGGGTGCGTAATGACCGGACGACATCATGATCCCGGCACCAATGGTTCCCGCCAGAATCGCCAGGAAGGTGCCCATTTCCACCAGACCGTTGCCGCCCACCAGTTCCTCTTCACGCAGATGCTGGGGCAGGATCGAATACTTCACCGGGCCGAACAGCGACGAGTGAGTCCCCATGGCAAACAAGGCCACCAGCATCAGCCACAGGTGATCGAACAGAAAACCGAGGGCGGCCACCATCATGATCGCGATCTCGCCCAACTTGATCAGGCGGATCAGCGCATCCTTGGCGTACTTCTCACCGAACTGCCCGGCCAGGGCCGAAAACAGAAAGAACGGCAGGATAAACAGCAGCGCACAAAGGTTGACCCAGATGGAGCGATCCCCGGCGATGCTCAATTTATAGAGAATCGCCAGGATCAGCGACTGCTTGAAGATATTGTCGTTGAACGCCCCGAGGGACTGGGTAATGAAAAACGGCAGGAAACGCCGGGTTCCAAGTAGTTTGAATTGTGACGGCTGGCTCATCGTCCGTGGTCCTGAATGGCTCGTGCGCCATTGAAGACGTTAAGCCGCCGGATGTCGATAGCTCTCTAACCTTCGGCACGTTTACACAGGCCGGCGATACATGGCGATACAAACAACTCGCCGTGCCAGGCGCCCCGCAGGGTACGGCTCATGACCAGCAGCCAGAGCAGCGCCAGGCAGACCACCAGGCCCTCGCCCATCACGGCAAAGAACTGCAGATGCAGCACCGCCGCCAGTTTCAGTGTGGCCGTGGCGTAGACCCCCAACGGAAAGGTGAATCCCCACCAGCCGAGGTTGAACGGGATGCCACTGCGCAGATAACGCAGGGTAATCAGCACCGCCAGCAGCATCCACCACAGGCCAAAGCCCCACAGAACAATCCCCGCCACCAGGCCAATACCCTCGACCATGGTGCCGACACTCGCCAGGCCATTGGCGGCGAAGATCGCCGGGGCCTCGCTGCCCAGCAGCAACATGCCCAACGCCCCCGTACCAATCGGGCCCAGCGCCAGCCAGCTCGAAGCGGCCATGCTTTCGTGGGGCAACTTGTGCAACGCCATGCGCAATAAAAGAATGGCGAGAATGCTGAATGCCACCGGCACCGAGAACGCCCACAGCACGTAGCTGGTGATCAGCACATGAAACTGCGTCCCGGCATCGGCCAGATGCGGCGCCAGTTGCCCGCCACTGACCGCCGCCACTTCCGCCGCCACCACTGGCAGCAGCCAAACGGCGGTCATCTGATCGATGCTGTGCTCCTGACGGGTGAACATCATGAACGGAATTACCACCCCACAGACCAGCGCCATGCCCACATCCAGCCACCACAACCCTTCGATCACCGGCAGCAAGCCTTCACCCCAGCGTGGCAGGCCATAGAGCATGGCACCATTGATCAGCGTCGCCAGGCCCATGGGAATGGTGCCGAAGAACATCGACACCGTGGAATGACCGAACACCCGCCGCGCTTCATCAAAGAACAGTACCCAGCGCGCGCCATAGAGAAGACTGAACAGCACGAACAGCGCGATATTAAACAGCCACAGCGCCTCACCCACGCCACGCAGGCTTGCGAATTGGCCGAGCAACAACGAAAGGATCCCCGTACCCATGGTCGCGGCGAACCAGTTGGGGGTGAAATGGCGGATGACATCCAGTGGCTGGGCCAGCTGGCTCAAGGGTCTGACGGGGTAAACGGCAATACGGGTCATGATCGGCTCCTGTCCTCTGGTGAGGTGGGGCCATGGTACGGCGGGACTGTTTATCGACTAAGCGGGTAATTTCTCTATAGGTCATCTATTTAGCAGATAAATGGCGCTCGACCCGCTAAATGTGCGAGGGAACGCCGGGAAGCGGCACCGATTGGTGGGAGCCAATTCATTCGCGAAAGCGGTACACCTGACAATAAATATGTTTTGAATGTACCGGCTTCTTCGCGAACGAATTCGCTCCCACAGTTCGCACCAGCCATTTGCTCCATCCTGCTCAGACCTTGGTCGAGACAGACGCCGCGCAGCCAGCATGCGAGACTGTCCGACTCCAGCTGAATCGTTACGTCTTGAGGCTTGAATTTGCTATGTCGTTGTCCAGCGGACTGATCGCCGCCGTCGCCCTGGCCTATATGGCTATCATGTTTGCCATCGCCTTCTGGGGCGACCGGCGCAGTGCTTCGCTGCCGCCGACTTTGCGTGCGTGGGTCTATAGCCTGTCCCTGGCGGTGTACTGCACCAGCTGGACCTTCTTCGGCGCCGTGGGCCAGGCGGCCGAACAGTTCTGGTCGTTCCTGCCAATCTATATCGGCCCGGTGCTGCTGATGCTGCTGGCGCCCTGGGTGCAGCAGAAGATGGTGATGATCAGCAAGCAGGAGAACATCACCTCCATCGCTGACTTTATCGCCGCCCGTTACGGCAAATCGCAGTCCCTGGCCGTTGTCGTCGCGCTGATCTGCCTGGTCGGCGTACTGCCGTACATTGCCCTGCAACTCAAGGGCATTGTCCTGGGCGTGAATATCCTCATCGGGGCCGTAGCCGACGCCAGCGGCACCCGTGCACAGGACACGGCGCTGATCGTGTCGCTGATCCTCGCCCTGTTCACCATCGTCTTCGGTACGCGCAATCTCGATGTCACCGAACACCATCGGGGCATGGTCCTGGCCATAGCGTTCGAAGCACTGGTCAAGCTGCTTGCCTTTATGGCCGTAGGCATTTTCGTCACCTACGGCCTGTACGACGGTTTCGATGACCTGTTCAATCAGGCCATGCTCGCCCCGCGCCTGGAAGAGTACTGGAAGGAAACCATCAATTGGCCATCCATGGTGGTGCAGACCGGCGTAGCGATGATGGCCATGGTCTGCCTGCCCCGGCAGTTCCACGTCACAGTCGTGGAAAACATCAACCCTCAGGACCTGCGCCTGGCCAAATGGGTGTTCCCGGCCTATCTGGCATTGGCCGGGCTATTCGTGGTGCCCATCGCCCTGGCCGGGCAGTTGTTGCTGCCCGCCTCGGTATTGCCGGACTCCTTCGTCATCAGCCTGCCCCTGGCCCACGCCCATCCTTCCCTGGCCCTGCTGGCGTTTATCGGCGGTGCGTCGGCGGCCACCGGTATGGTCATCGTCGCCAGTGTCGCGCTGTCGACCATGGTTTCCAACGACATGCTGCTGCCCTGGCTGTTGCGCAAGCAGACCGCCGAGCGGCCGTTCGAAGTGTTCCGCCACTGGATGCTCTCGGTGCGCCGGGTCAGTATCGTGGTCATTCTGCTGTTGGCCTACGTCTGCTATCGCCTCCTCGGGTCCACCGCGAGCCTTGCGACCATCGGCCAGATTGCCTTTGCTGCCATCACCCAGTTGTCCCCGGCCATGTTCGGCGCGCTGTACTGGAAACAGGCCAACCGCCGTGGCGTATTTGCCGGGCTGGCGGCGGGGATTTTCATCTGGTTCTACACCCTGGTTCTGCCGATCAGCGCCCATAGCCTGGGCTGGCCGCTGAGCACCTTCCCGTTGCTGAGCTGGCTGCACAACAACCCGCTTCACTTGCCGATCACCCCGCTGACCCAGGGCGTGGTGCTATCCCTGGCAGGCAACTTCATTCTGTTTGCCTGGATTTCGCTGCTGTCGCGTACAAGAGTGTCGGAGCACTGGCAGGCCGGGCGCTTTATCGGCCAGGAAACCAACGCTCGCAGCAATAACCGCCCGCTGCTGGCGGTGCAGATCGAAGACCTGCTGAGCCTGTCGGCGCGTTTTGTCGGTGAGGAACGGGCGCGGCAGAGCTTCATGCGTTTCGCCTATCGCCAAGGCAAAGGCTTCAACCCCAATCAGAACGCCAATGGCGACTGGATTGCCCACACCGAACGCCTGCTGGCCGGGGTTCTCGGCGCCTCTTCGACCCGTGCCGTGGTCAAGGCTGCCATCGAAGGCCGCGACATGCAGCTTGAAGATGTGGTGCGCATCGCCGACGAAGCCTCGGAGGTGCTGCAATTCAACCGCGCCCTGCTGCAAGGCGCCATCGAGAACATCACCCAAGGCATCAGCGTGGTCGACCAGTCCCTGTGTCTGGTGGCCTGGAATCACCGGTATCTGGAGCTGTTCAACTACCCCGAAGGGTTGATCAGCGTCGGCAGGCCCATCGCCGATATCATCCGCTACAACGCCGAGCGCGGCCTTTGCGGGCCGGGCGAGGCCGAGGTGCATGTGGCCAGGCGCCTGCACTGGATGCGCCAGGGCCGCGCTCACACCTCCGAGCGCATGTTCCCCAATGGCCGGGTCATCGAACTGATCGGCAACCCCATGCCCGGCGGCGGTTTCGTCATGAGCTTCACCGACATCACCGCCTTCCGCGAGGCCGAGCACATGCTCAAAGGCGCCAACGAAGGACTGGAACAACGTGTGGCCGAGCGTACCCGCGAGCTGTCACAACTCAACGTGGCGCTGACTGAAGCCAAGGGCGTGGCAGAAAGTGCCAACCAGTCCAAGACTCGTTTCCTCGCGGCGGTCAGCCACGACCTGATGCAGCCGCTGAACGCCGCCCGGCTGTTTTCTGCCGCCCTGTCCCATACCAGCGATAACCTGCCGGACGAGGCTCAACAGCTGATTCAACATCTGGACAGCTCCCTGCGTTCAGCCGAAGACCTCATCAGCGATCTGCTGGATATTTCCCGTCTGGAAAACGGCAAGATCACCCCGGATCGCCAACCCTTTGCCCTCAACACCCTGTTCGACACATTAGGCGCCGAGTTCAAGGCATTGGCTCAGGAACAGGGTCTGCAATTCCACGTGCGCGGCACGGCATTACGGGTCGACAGCGATAGCAAATTGCTGCGACGCATCCTGCAAAACTTCCTGACCAATGCCTTTCGCTACGGCAAGGGCCCGGTGCTGCTGGGTGTGCGCCGGCAGGGTAATCACTTGAACCTGGAAGTCTGGGACCGTGGCCCCGGTATTCCTGAAGACAAGCGTCAGGTGATTTTCGAGGAATTCAAACGCCTGGACAGCCACCAGACCCGCGCCGAAAAAGGCCTGGGTCTGGGCCTGGCGATCGCTGACGGCCTGTGCCAGGTGCTCGGCCACCGCCTGCAAGTGCGCTCCTGGCCGGGCAAGGGCAGCGTGTTCAGCGTCAGCGTGCCACTGGCCCAGCGCCAGCTGACCCAGGCTGCCGCGCCCAGGGAAACCAACGGTACGGCCCTGAGCGGCACGTCGGTGCTCTGTGTGGATAACGAAGACAGCATCCTGATCGGCATGAACAGCCTGCTGACGCGATGGGGTTGCAAGGTCTGGACCGCCCGCAGCCGCGAAGAATGCCAGGCCCTGCTCGACGACGGCGTACGCCCGCAACTGGCGTTGGTGGACTACCACCTGGACGAAGGCGACACCGGCACCGAACTCATGGCCTGGCTGCGCACCCGTCTTGGCGAACCCTTGCCGGGCGTAGTCATCAGCGCCGACGGCCGCCCGGAACTGATCAGCCAGATCAACGCCGCAGGGTTGGGTTACCTGGCCAAGCCGGTCAAGCCAGCGGCGCTGCGGGCGTTATTGAGTCGGCATATTGCGTTGTAGGGCCGACGCTTTCGATTTCCCGTGGGACCGGCTTTAGCCGGGAAGGCGCCTTCCCGGCTAAAGCC
>NZ_JBGLYM010000042.1:0-36737 GCF_047303955.1 Pseudomonas sp. Pseusp88
CCGCAGTTTCCTGCTCAACCTGATCGAAGGCGTTGTAGTGCATCTCGCTGACCAATGTTTCGGTCTGCTCGTTTTCGACGAGAGTGAGCACCACCGATTTCAACTGGCCCGCGACGGTCTGCGCAAACCGTTGGCTATTGCCCATGGCATCGGCCTGTTCGAGAGTTTCGCCCAAGGCGTTGAATGACCAACCCGACGCACATTCAGCGGCCTCCAGTAACTCATCACGCTCAGCTTCAGGCAGCGGCCAGTCCGGCATATCCGGC
Organism: Pseudomonas sp. Pseusp88; assembly: GCF_047303955.1. Classification (NCBI taxonomy): domain Bacteria; kingdom Pseudomonadati; phylum Pseudomonadota; class Gammaproteobacteria; order Pseudomonadales; family Pseudomonadaceae; genus Pseudomonas; species Pseudomonas sp. Pseusp88. Next base: position 267 of record NZ_JBGLYM010000042.1, read on the forward strand.
TCAAGAAGGAAGCGCCGAACTTCACTCACCGGTGAACCCAACAGGTTGTAATCCGGCCAACGCAGGGTGCCCGCAGGATCGTCGTGACGGGTCAGTTGGTTGCATTGGTTGTGTACCGTCGCGTCCGGACCGCCATAGGTGAAGCGCTCGATGATTACAGGACTGTCCGATTCGCGGGCAAGCTTCGCTCCAACGGGATCTGCATTGGATTCTTCGCTTATCGCTATGGGGCGCAGGAGTTCGTCGTATGCGGTTTGCCGATGGCTGCCACGACCATCCCAACCCTCGATCACTTGACCCGCCTCGCCCAACAGCGCCAGTCGCCAGCCGGCATCGACGCTGTTGGTCAGCAATGCCTGGCCTGAAAGGCTGTACACCGTGGTCAGGTTGGGGGCGGACAAGCGTGGATCTCGTTGTGTTGTCAGCTGCGCAGCGTCGTTCCAGGTCATCGTTGTCGGCAGGGGGACGGGTTCGTCTTCGCTCGGGGTTCTGCGATAGGCGACGGCAATGAGGGGTAATCCGCGCCCATCGGCGGCGCGGATGTGAGGAGTGTGAGCATGCAACGCATGACTCATACCTGTTGTCCCGCCGCTCTCAGGGCCAGTACTTCTTCTGCCGTGTCATTTTCATCTTCGCTGATGGTGTACCAGGCCCGGTATGTCTGGCGGCGCATGTAGCCTTTGGCGGTGAGGGTGATGGTCGGACGCCCCAGCGGGTCGTAGAACTGTCGGTCGAAGTAAGCGTGATTGCGCAGGGACTGGTCCTTCACATAGACATGGCTATTGGCGAAGTAGGGGCGGTAGACCCGGACAACCAAACCCTTATTGTTGTATTCCACTCGCTCGCTGACGCGCCAGCGCGGTGAGGCGTGGACGTATTTCGGTTTGCCACCTTCCAGTACGATATTACCGCTCGAGTCGACCTCGTAGGCTTCGCCATCCTCCACCAATTGGCGGGTTTGCAGGGTACGGCCGAAGCCATCCACCGATACCAGGCTGATACGGATCTGCTTGTCTGGATCGTCCGGGTAGCGGTCTGCCAGAAGTACTGCGGTGGCGTAAGGAATGGTTCCGGGTTGGTGGCTGAGGTTCGCGTCGTAGTAAATGACGCTGGCCTGCTGCTTCAGGCAGAGCTCCGGTGAATTGATGGCAGTAGAGGTGCCGCCCTGAAAGCGGGCTTTCGGATCGAGCGGTGCAAAGCCAACTTCCTGGCCAGCCTCGGTGCCGTAGAAACTGGTTGCCCACAACCGGCCGAACGCATCGTAATCCGCTTCCTGGGTGTTCTGGTTGGGGTCGACAATGCTCCGCGGCTGCAGGACGCGGTAGTCGTAGGTGGCGCGGGTGGTGCAGCCCACTGCATCGGTGACGCTGATCACGAACAGGTTGTAGGGATCGTATTCGACCGTGGTCCAGCCATGGCTGCGAGTGGGGCGGAAGGTCTCGACGCGGTAGAAGTCTTCCGGCCCGGCGTAAGTGGCGAAGCCGCGTTTGACCGACCATAGGTTGAGGCCGTCGGCGGGCAGGAAATCGGGCATTCGCTGATAGCCGACCTCGGTCAGCCGGGCCGCCAGTTGATCGCTATCCATAACCCGTTCGTAGGCGCCGAGAGCGTTGTCGTCGAGTTCGGCAGTTTCGCTGGCATCGGCCAGTGCCTGGAAAGTCGCTTCGCCTTCACCGCAATCAATATACCGCTGCACCGACAGGCCGGTGAGGGTGCGGGGCAGGGCGGCGAAGGGGCCGCCCGGATCAACGAAGCTTTCGTAGCGGATCTGCGCCGGTGTCAGTGCGGTCGCGGCAACCACCATGGCGTTGCTGCGCAGCCGATAGGGCAGGCCCAGACGCCAGCTATCGCGCACGTCCAGGTGAATGGCGGTGGCGCGGGTTTCGTTGAGGTAGACGTTCTGCTGTGCCGGGTCATGGGCGTCCCGCCACCAGCGCTGCTGATGTTCGTCGGCAAAGGGCGGTGGATCGCCCGGTTTCTTCCTGCGCGCGTAATTGACCACGACACCGTGGGTGAGGCTGCCAAAGCGATCCCAGGCCAGGTTCAGGCTGTGGTCGCACATGGGGTCGTCGAGTTGTTCGGACTCGTAGCGATAGCCGATGGATTCCAGTTGCAGAGGCAGCATCAAGGCGTAAGGCTGGTAGGGGCTCAGCGGGCGTAGCTGGCGTACCAGATAGCGATTGGCCTGGACCGAATACAGCACGTCGGGTTGTTGCTGGTCGTCGAGGCCGAAGACCTCGGTGCGCAGGAGCATGCCGCTCAGGGCACGGGCCATTTCCTGCAGAGTCGCCTCATCGGCATCGTCCATGAGCTGTTCGCTCTGGCTGTCCGCGTCGTAGTGCGACAGCAGGTGTTCGCCCAGTGGTACGGCCTGCAAGTCGCTGCTGTCGTAGTCATCATGGGGCCGCTGCGGGTGGCGTCCGGTATGAAACCAGGTCTTGGTCAGTACCGGGGCGGTGAACCCTTCCTGAATCTGGGGGGTGGCCTCGGTATCGGTCTGCAGGACCAGGCCGAAGCCGCGGAATTCCCGCTCCCGTGGGTCGTAAAAACCCTGGCGATATTTGAAGAGCTGGGTCAGGGTGGTCTCGGTGACGGTATCCAGCTGGGTCTGTTTGACCACCACATGGACCGGGAACGGCAGTTCTGAAACGGCACGCTTGCCAGCACTGCGCAACGCCTGTTTTTCATCCAGCCATTCCTGAGCCGAGCTGCGATAAACCACCGAGCCTTTGGCGCCCATGTGATTGTCGGTGGTCTTGAGCAGGTAGGGCTTGTGCAGCGTACCCGCGCGGTTCGCCGCGTAGTGCAGGCACCAGTGACGGGGCGTCATGTGCGGGACGGTCAGGACCAGGCTGGAGAAACCAAGGCCTTGCAGGTCGGCAATATTGACCTGGCAGAAACGGTCATAACGCACCCCGGCAGGCCAGTCTTGCTGGAATTCCTCGGCCAGGCCATTGCCGCCCTCGTTCATGAATATGCGGATATGGTCCGCCTGCAGGTACAGCACGTCAGCCGCGCCGGAGCCGTCCATATCGGCCAGCCGTACCCGGCCTGCGTCAAATTCCTCGTAGCTGAACGGCAGGCGGGCGAATAACTGCCCCTTGCCGAAGTGACCGCGACCCAGGTTGGGCCAGAAGCGGATTTCGTTGTAACGAATTCGTATCAGGTGCTGCTGCCCGGTGCCCAGCAGATCACTGAAGGCCACCAGTTCGTTGGGGCTGTCGCTGAGCAGGGGCAAACGATCATCGTCATGGGCCACATCCACCGGCGCGGCGAACCCCTCGGCGCGGCGGTTGGCATACAGGCGCACACTGCGTGGGCCGATCAAGGCCAGGTCGGACAGCCCGCCGCCGACCAGGTCGGCCATCTGCCCCTGGGGGTGGAAGAACTCGGGGGGAAATGCCAAAAAGGGCGAGAAACCTGACCAGCTGTGGTCCGGGTTGAGCGTGAAAAAGCCTGCCATGCCCGGCTGGGCGACGATCCAGTCCAGTTTTCCTTCGCCGGTCAGGTCGGCGAGGGACTGGCGTACCGGGGTGTTTGCATCGGCGGTCGGAATGCTCGGCAATGGCTCCCAGGGGCCGTAGGCGACGGCGTCCGCGCTGCCCGTTGTTGCCCGTAACGGTTCGCGGTACAACCAGGCTTTGTCACTTCGATAGAGCACGCCAGGCAGGCCGTCGCCGTAGAGGTCGACCATCTGGTATTGCTGCCCGTCATTGAGCCCCGGCAAGGACTCCAGCGGAGTGAAAATATCGTAGTCGCTGTCGAATTCGCTGTAGGTAAATCCCAGGGCCGGCTGGCGATTGAGGACCTTCGAGATCGTCCCGTCCCAGGCCTGGGCATGGGCGGCGGCGAGCAGGTTGTATTTAAGAGCGGTCTCCTTGTACTCCAGCAGCAGGCGTTGAGTCAGCAGCGGGGAGTCAGGCAGTTCATCGGGGAAGTGGTGAAACATCAGCACCTGCTGGCAAAGGCGCAGGTTGCCCAGCTCGAACCCGTAGGCAAAACTCGAATGCGGATCGCTGCGCACCGGCCATGGCTGCAGTTCGTCATAGCCGGGTTTGGCGGTCATGCCGGTGTCGCGCTCGCCGTAGTCGAACAGCAGATCAAAGTGCCAGCGCAGCTCGTCCAGCGACGCTTCGTCCCATAGATACAGCGTGTCATGCGCCTCAAAGTTGCCGTAGCGCACCCTGCACAGATAGCACTGGGCAATGAAGTCGCGGGGATGGTCTGTCGGCAGGCCGACCTCATCCTCACCCTTGTATTCGTAAAGAATGTGCTCGCCCAGAGGGTTCATGCTCTCTTCCAGCAGCCATTCGGCGACCCGATTGGAGTCGGCCGGGTCGGTGCTGCGCGACGAGGCTTTTTTGCCGTAGAAATGCAGGCTGCCGTCGGCGCCATGGATCAGCCAGAAGCCGGGGTCAATGGTCTCCGTGCGCCAGTGCTCGATCAGGTCGAATGCGCCTTCGACGCGGGCAAAGTAACGGATCACCTCATAGGACTGCCCGTCGTCGCCCTCCAATGGGCGGGCGTTGATGGAGCCATCCTCTTTGCGATCAGGCAGCCAGACCTCGCCACTGGGACCGAGAATCACATCGTCGTCGTTGTAGAGCGGTACGCCTTTAGAGGCGCGCCGTGCGACGCAGCCCATATTCAGGTTCCAGCCCAGGCCGAACAGGCCGTTGCCCGTACTGCTCTGATACATGAGCGACAGGGCGGGGCTGTAACCGCGTCCGGGGCTGACAGGCAGGGCGATCTCCAGCGACGCCGCACCGCTGCTACCCACCGGGCCCCAGCCTTTGCCGATGCTCTGGATGGCGCCGCCGCCCTTGGGTAATTCCGGCTTGGCAATCATCGGTTGTTGTGACTGTTGGTCTTGAGTGTTCATGGCAATATAGAGGCGAAGTAGCTCACCTTCCATCAGTAGTGATGCTGTTTAAGTTTGTTGGCTTTTTGCCAGTAAATTAGTTACGCGTCCATGCTCGATGCTTATCGTTAGTGTGCAGTAAAGAGTTGTAGTGTTCTTCAGGCTTGTCCAGTAATTGAAAGGCTATTTTTTACTTTTTTGAAAACATCTTATTTTTCAATTTCTTATATTTAATAATTAAAAATATAGTTTTTACTTCTAATGGTTATAGGTTGATTAATGCCATTTATCCTTTTCTGGTTTCGAGTTCGGATGGCTGTGCTTTCCTTGCAGTAAGGAGTAACTTTCTCAGGGTGAGTCGCCACCATGGCAAGCAAACAAAACAAAAGCGCTGGCGTACAATCGGCCTTAACAATACTGCTGAAAAATGCCAATCAACCTGAGGCCCGGCAGGCTGCGCTCGGCGGGCAATTTCCTTCGGTATTCAGCATTGCCAGAAGCAATACCGAACAACTGCTCAAGTCTGACGTTCAGTTACATATCTCAGAGGCGCGTAGCCTGCACGCCAAGGCTATCGCCATGACTGCAATGATTGCCCGGCAGTTTCGTGAACAGCGGCTGACCGCCTCGGTGCGCAATGCGGTGCGCAGTGATCGCGGGATCAAGGGCCTGGTCGATGCGCCGACCTACACCGATATGTTCAACCCCGACTGGGCTAACCATTGCCCGCCCGATGCCATCGAAGCCACCACGTCGCCGGTTGCCTATCTGGCTGACTTGTACCGGGAAGCTCAAGCGGTCGAGGCGACCGCCGATCAGGAACGTGCCCTGAAGCTGGCTGTCCGGCGCCCTGATCTGGCCGACCTGATGCTGGACCATACCGCGCTCAACCGCGTCGAACCGACCCTGGTGCTGGTCAACGACATTCTCAATACCTCGATTCGCAGCTACCTCGATGGCATCAGCCTGGAGGACAAGTCTGTTGATGATGTTTTGTTGGAAACCCGTTACCCCTTCACGTTGCCCTATGAGCGCTATCAACAGCAGATCAATTACGTACTGAACCGCAAGCAACGCCTGCCGGGGGATCCGATTCGGGCGGCGGATCCGGCCTATCCTTATTTCAAGGAACCGGGGGTGCATTCGCTGCTCTCTGATATCGCGTTGATTCAGGATTCTGGCCTCGGGCCGGTGCAACAAGGGTTGCTGGTGGAAGCGCCGCATACCCTTCCGGATGAGGGCGACGAGACGGCGCCCGCTACGCAGCGCATCAATCCCAGAAATGGCAGGCTTGAAGGTACATCGACGTTCACTCAGTTTTTCAAGGATAACTTCGGCACTGAAAACAGTTATGAGTTGGCCAATACCCAGACGTTTTGCCTGAGAACCGGGCTGACCACTGACCAGCTCGACGCGCTGTTGTCGATAGGCCCCTATGCGCCGTCGTTGTCGCCCAATGTTCAGGGCGAAGGGGAGGACGATGACGTCGACGGTTCGGCATTCGGCTCGGTTTATATCAATGCCGGGCAGAGCCCCGGCATCTCAATCGAGTCATCGGAGCAGAACGGCGTACCCGTGCATCGCTTGATCCATTGCCCGATCGAACGCTTCGACCGTCTGAACCGGATGATCCGCCTGGCGCGTTGGCTGGATCTGCCCTTCGATGAGGTGGACCAGCTACTGACCGCGTCGCAGCAGGCCGAGTACCGAGCAGCCAATAACGTTCGGCGCACAGTGCAGGCCGATAGCAGTGCACCGCATCTGATCACCCAGGACACCCTGCGTGCCCTCGGGCTGTTTCAGAGGGTGCGCAGCCGCTATAAGGTCCCGGCGCAGGATTTTGCGGCCATGCTCTATGGCCTCGGCGTCCACGCCAGGGGCAAAAAGCAATCGCAGTTCGACCAGGTGTTCAATAGCCAGGCGATGTTTTCCATCCCGCTGATTCTCGACGGCACGCCTTTTATCGTGACGCCCTCCAACGAGGCCGAACGGCAGAAGGTTGATCATCTGTGCGCCGCCCTCGGCCTGACGTATGAGATGTACCGCTTCGTTGCCAAGGTGGTTGAACAGTCTTGGGCCGATGCGCCACTGCTGTGGTCCCGGGAAGTCGTCTCGGCGTTTTATCGGCTGGTCAGACTGCCGCGCTATATCGGCCTGAGTACCATCGAAGCACTGGCGTTGCTGGAGGTGCTCAACGACGGCGGCAGTCAACTGATTGCCAGGCTCGCGGGTGTGCCGCGTATTGCCTCGTACTACGCCTCGAGCAACACCGACACCCTGAGTGTGATCCATGCCCTGGCGGATTGCGCAACCTGGTTGCAGGACCACCAATGGACCGTGGCGCAACTGTGCCACCTGGCCTTGCCCGCCCTGACTCAGCCGGTGGCCACCGATGCTGAACGCAATCTGTTGCAACAGCTGCATGCGCGGCTTGGCTCGGCGCTGATTACCGACAGCAGCTTCGCGCAAATCGGTGCACCGGACTCATCGGAAACCCAGCAGACCGATGACAGTGGGTCGCAGTTCTATCTGAGTGAGCCGATTGACTGGTTTGCCGGGTTGAGCGCGTTCATTGATCCGGGAGCCATCTCGCCGGCTACCAAGGGATTGGTCAAATACCTGAACGGTGAAAACGATGAGATTTTTGAAGAGTCGCTCAGCAGTGCGGTGAAAGGCGTATTGGATCAATATGGGCTGCCCGTTGAAGAGCTGCATCCGAAGATCACCAATATGATCATGCGTGCCAGGGGCGCACAGAATGCCTTGCTGATGGAGGGGCTCGGTGGCTACCTGGATACTTCCGCCGATCTGGCGAAGGCGTTGCTGTTCTGGAGCGGCGGCAATCGTTATCAATTGTTGCTGGAGGTCGTGCGGGTATTTGGGCCCAGTAACACCAGTGGCGTACCCATCGGTGACGAGATATTGCTGGTGCTGGATGCACTGTCCAGGCGGGCGACGGTCTGCAGTCATCTGGCGCTGAGTCCGGCGCTGGTGACTCACTATGTTGAACACCCTGACTGGTTTGGCCTGCCTGATGCCGGGTTATCCCTGCCATCCCTGTATTCCCTCACGCACTATGCCCAAGCCCTGCGCCTGAGCGAGCAGAGCGAAGACACCCTGCTCAACTATTTCCGGCTGATCAATACCTTGTGGGAAAACGCGACCGAGGGCGACAAACGCCTGATCCGTGACAGCGCGGCCAATAAACTCGCCGGTTTCCTGCGCTGGGGAGTCCGTGACGTGCTGGCAGTAGCAGTGCAGCTACATCCTGACGATGGCGTGATCTTTACCCTGGCCGACTTCGATGTACTGGTACGGGTATGCCTGCTCGGTCGCCATACCGGGCTGGACGCCAACGCCTTGCTGGCACTGCATGAACTGACCCCGACGACCTCGACCGAGCAATACCGCAAGGCCGCAGCGCTGGCTCTCAGTTGCCTCACCGACGCCCCGCCTGCCGGGACGGTTGGCGAGGTCGGGCAAAGCCTTTCCCGTGTCATTACCGTGACCCCGGATTATCTGGTCGCCCGGCGTGAAAGCGAGTTCGCGACGTACACCATTACCTTGCAAGACTTCCTGGATCGGCCATTGAGCGATGTGACTGTCACGTGGACGAGCGACTTGGGTGGTCTGGATCAGCCTTCCACCGTTACCGACGAAAACGGGCAAGCCTCGACCACTCTGCAGAGCGGGAACGTCATGGGCGTTGCTCATATGGTTGCTGAGTATGGGCTTGGCGAGACGTTGCGAGCGCCTGTGGTAATCATTGGTTGCGATGAGGGTTCTCTGGGCTTCACCAATCCTGAACGTGCGCCTTCGAAGGCGCTGGCGAACAACATCGGCGTGATCAGCTTCGATGTCGAGTTGGTCGATCAGTTTGGTAATGCCGGGGTGGATCAAGTCATTACCTGGGTGACGACACTGGGTGCATTTGAGCGGTATCAGACGTTGGTAAATGGTGACGGGAAGGGCAACGCAAGGCTGCGAAGTTTGGACCATGGTGAAGCATCCGTCGAAGCGCAACACGCAAACGGAAAATTTATGAGGTTTCAGCCGGTAGAGTTCGAAAGTATTCCGTATTTTCAGTTTGTAAGATTCTCCGGGGTAGTGATTGTCGAAGTTGAGACGGAGTTAGTGTGTCGGCTGGTAGAGCTTAATGGCAGCCCTGTGGAGCCTGAAACTGTCGTGTTGTGGAGTGCCGACGTTCCCGGTCTAGCGGGCACTGAGAGTAAGACGGATGCTGAGGGGTATGCACGTATGCGCTTCAGGGCGTCTGAGGTAGGTGAGGTAGTAGTGACGGTGAGCTCCGATGACGCGAATGAACCTAAATCAACTAGTAAAACCACTATTTATCAACCGGTGGAAATTGAGCGATACGAGGCATCAACTGACTATTATGTTGTCGGTAGTGGCGACCCCGTAATATTTACTGTTTGGCTGCGAGGCGGCGGTGAGCTGCCAGCGGGGTTTCCAATTGAATGGTCTGTTGATGGCAAAGAACCGGTAACGATCAAAGCAGATGGTTCTGGCGTTGGCCGATTTAGTGAAAGATTTGAACAGGGACCCCATACCATCGTAGCCACTGTTGGTGGTGGAGGGGGAAGTTGTGACTTCTCTGTTGTAGGTGGGCCTTATTTTACCTGTGATGCTAAGTTTGTACCCGACCTGATTGACGGGGAAATGCTTTATCATAGAGTCGGGTTTTATACTCTGACTGTTACATTGATGGACGGTTCCGGAGACAGCATAGCCGGAATTCCTTTTACTCTTGAGAGTGTTGGAGCGGATCCGGGTTTTTATAATGTTTACTGTCCTGATTTTGGTAAGGTCGTCACTTCAACTCGCGATGGTTATAGATTTGCGATAGGCGTTGGTATTAATTCTTATAACTACCTCTTGGGTGATATCAAGCTTCGGGTGGGACGGTCTGTGTCTTCTGTTGATCTTGATTGTAAGGTTGGAGAGCGGTATACGTTGCTGGCGATAATTAACAATCAGGTAGGCTATTATATTGGTGCCTATGTGCAGGGTGGGGATTATTATCCACTGTACCCTCAATCTCAGACTCCGGATAAACCAGAGCCGACCTGGTTTAAAGAGCGCGATCTTGTTTTTTCTTGTCCGTCACGTAGTTGGCAAAAAACTGTGCGCCTTCGCTGGGTTTCCGGAAGGCCCTATTGGAGTTTGCCTTGGGAGTCGGAAGGGCCGCAGATAGGCGACACTGTCAGTATTACTGAGTTGAGCGAGGCTGATGGCTATGTGTTTTATATACAGGGTGATACCCGCCTGAACAAGCTATAGAGTGCCTGGTTAGCGAGCGGTAACTAATTGTTGCGACTGTGCAGGAAGCATTATCATGCAAGAAAAAATAATTCCCCAACTCGAAGAACAACGCCGAGACGCTCTGGTTGCGTATTACCTCGGCCAAATAGTCCCATCAAGTGAAACCGCGGCGCCGCTGGGGATCGTCACGCCCGACGATCTCTATGAATACCTGCTGATTGACAATCAGGTCAGTGGCGAGGTCGAGACCAGCCGTGTTGCGCAAGGCATGGCCAGTATTCAGCAATATATCAATGCGATCTATAACGGCATGGAGCCGGGTTACGCGCAGGGCTTTGATGATGAGCGTTTGCGGCTGTGGCGCGAGGGCATGAGTGAGTACAGTATCTGGGCCGGTTACCAGATGATCGAGGATTATCCGGAGAACTATATCGACCCGACGCTGCGCCTGGGCAAGACCAGCCAGTTCCAGACCTTCGAGGCCGAGCTGGGGCAAAGCCGGATCAGTGAAGATTCCGTGCAGACGGCATTGAAGAACTATCTGGACAGTTTTGAGGTGGTCAGCAATCTGCAGGTCGTGGCTTGCTATGTTGATGGTGAAGACTTTAAACAGGCTGATTATTATTTTTTCGGGCGGCAAAATGTCGAGCCGTTTTCGTACTACTGGCGCAAGGCAAAAATCGATCTTGATCAAGACAGTACCCAAGTTATGCCGTCGGCCTGGACAGAATGGAAAAGTATTGATGTCGCGTTCGATGCCAAAGTGACTCATGTGCGCCCGGTGGTGGTTGATGGCCGGTTGCATATTGTCTGGGTCGAAATGGGGCAGCCCGAAGTAGACGACAATGGAATAAAGACCGGTAAACATTATTACCGGGCAAAAATGGCCTATAAAAAAATCTCGGATATGTGGTCGCCGGCAACGCTTATCTTTGAAGGACTGACCAATAGAGATGATTTAGGTAACGCCTCGGGAAGTTACTTTTCTTTGTTTGCGTGCATGGATATGCGTTTGGCTGGTGATCCCCGTCTAGTAATTTGCTTTCAATTTCATAGTGAGCAATCATCTCATGATGCTGTGGGTGCGGCGGAGCCAGAAGACTTTTTGCTGGTCTTTGATAAGCAATTTAATATGGTGGATGTCTCAGGTGAACTCGCTGAGCTATACGCAATTTCGGCTTCAATGGTGAGTAAAGATCAAAATAGGGTGCAATATCCATTAGCTGGAAAGTATGCGGAAGGTTTTAACGAATGGATACTGAACGGGGTTACATGGGATGAGGGCGGTAGTAGTATTCCCGGGGGCGGCGATGGAATAAATCAGTTCCTTGATCTTGGCGTGAGCTTGCGCACGGTGGGGGGGGGCTGTGAATTGGTTATTCTAGGTGCTTGCGCAGCGAGACGATTCAAACGCCATGATTTCACGCTTTCAATATCACGCTCATACAGTATAATGAACGCGGTACACTTCGAGTTTAAAGTTACTGGAAGCCCGAATGGGTTTTTTCTGGAAGTCACTACTAATAGTCCGAAAACTGAAGGAGGTGTGGTTGCTATTCTCAAGTACAAAGATGTGGATAAGATGACATTGCGTCCTGAACATTTTGAAATAGTAGAAAGCGATGGTTCTAAATCGTATAGGGCTTGGGTAGTGTTGGATGATATTCCGTTCGGGGATTCAGATTCTTTAACTCGAGAGGATGTGCGCGAGGGAGCGGGATTCACATTGGTTCTTTTGGGTGGCGCACGTTCTTTATTCAATGTTGGGAATTCTTATTCGGAAGTAATGATCCCCGTCACTTGCGAATTTGGTGTTTGGGATGATTCACGTAGCTTGTTATATGATTTGACACTCAATGGCGCAGCCAGAACGTCTATTAGTCACTGGTCTTGGATTGGTCAAGGGGTTACCAAGTCAATTTTTTTTGGTGTCAGGGCTGAGGAGTTGGCTTTGGGGTATAATAAATTTGATATAACCAGAGCGCCCAAGGTTGGCCCCGTTCCAACTGTTTTAACTACGGCTGATGGTGGCCAGTTCATCGATATGACCTCGCTCAATTTGCCGCGATTAAAATATATTCGTCTTAACACCACATTTGCAAAAGAACTGGTCAAAGGCGCAGAGCGATCATTGAAAAGCGTGTTTAGTTGGCAGACCCAGCATACCTCCGAACCACCGGTGCCCGAAACGACTGAGTTTTTACCTCTGGACTTCAAAGGCGCCAATAGCCGCTATTTCTGGGAGTTATTTTTTCATGTGCCACATCTGGTTGCCCACCGCCTGCATACAGAATTCGACTATTTGGGCGCGGAAAACTGGCTGCATTATCTATTCAATCCTCTGGTACGTATCGCGCCTTTGTATCCCCCACCCGCCGCGGATCATCCCTATTGGGTCAGCCGTCCACTGACGTTCGCTGATGATCCATCTTATGAATGGGGCGGGTTGGGCAATCCGGATGCCATCGCCTATGGCGCGCCGTCGCATTATCGCAAGGCGATTTTCGTGTTCTACCTGAATAACCTGATCGCCCACGGTGACATGCTTTATCGGCAGTTGACTCGCGACACCCTCAGTCAGGCACAGTTGCTCTATGTACGCGCCGCTTCGTTGCTGGGGCCGCTGTCCAAGGGGCGCAGTATCAGTCAGTGGACCCCGAGGACGCTGGAAGAAGCGGCTGAATATGACGATGAGTTGTTTGCCAGCCATGAGGCCTCGGGGCTCAAATGGCTGGAGCACGATATCCCGAGCCGCACCGAAGGCCAGCCATGGCTGCGTCTGCTCGATGCGCCGTGGTTCCGTCTGCCGGTCAACGTGCAACTGCTTGATCTGTGGGAGCGCCTGGCACTACGGCTGTATAACCTGCGCCACAACCTGACCCTGGATGGCAAGACCATGTCGCTGCCGCTGTACGCGCCGGCGGCCAATCCCTTTGATCTGTTGCGCGCCCAGGCAGCCGGTGGCGGCAGCGGGCAACGGCGCCTCGGCTCTCTGGCGATTATCCCGCCCTATCGCTTCCGGGCCATGCTGCCCAGAGTGCAGAACGCGGTTGAATCGCTCATGCGCTACGGCGAGCAGGTGCGCGGTTACATGGAGCTGCGTGATCGCGCGCATCAGGAAGAGCTGCAGCAGTCTCACGTGCTGGAGTTATCCGCGTTCGGCGAGACCCTGCAGGCGCAGATGATCGAGCAGGCGGTTGCTTCGCGGGAGGCGCTGGTAGGCAGTCGGGTCGTGATTGAGTCGCGCAGGGCGTACTACGAAAAACTGATGGAGGAGGATGTCAGTGCGGGGGAAAGAAAAGCACAAGGGTTGCGGGAAGACGCCTCAAACGTCGAGCTATCGTCGAATATATTGTCGGCAATCGCGGGTTATGCCGATGTGGTTCCTACCATTGCGGGAACGTCCGTCGGTGGCTGGCGACCATCGGCCATTCCCGCAGGGTACGCAGCGACGCTCCAGGCCAGTGCTGTTTACGTCATGCGCAAGTCCGAACAAACCCTGATCAGCGAACAATACCGCCGTCGCCGCGTCGAGTGGCAATTCCTCGCCCGCCAATCCGAGGAGGAGCTGGAGGCCATCGACCTGCAGATCGAGACCCAGGACATCGCCATTACCGCAGCGAAAACCAGCCTCGAACAAGCGGTCAAAGCCCAGGAACAAGCGCAGATTTACTACAGCTTCCTGAAAAATCGTGCCGCAGGTCCCGCGTTGTACCAATGGCTGTTGAGTCAGCTGTCGACCTTGTACTTCCAGGCCTACGATGTCGTGTTGTCGATGTGCTTGAGCACCGAAGCGTGTTGGCAATATGAAATCGGCGATCGCGATACGCGATTCATTTCCACCAGCGCCTGGGCTGATAATCGCCACGGGCTGACAGCAGGCGAGACCCTGAAGCTGGGGTTGATGCAGATGGAATCAGCGTTTCTTACGCGCCACGAGCGCAGGCTGGAACTGACCAAGACCATCTCCCTGAAAACCCTGCTCAAGGATTACGACCCCGGCGCGGGCTCTCAGGATACGTCGCCATTGGCCACGGGCTGGGAAGGTGTATTGGAACAGTTGAAAAGCAAAGGTGAGATTGTCTTCGATCTGAAGCCTTCGCTGTTCGACAAGGATTATCCCGGGCATTACCTGCGTCAGCTGGTACGGGTTTCGGTATCGATACCTGCGGTCATCGGGCCGTATGAGGACGTGCGGGTCATGCTGACTCAGCAGAGCAGCAGCACGTTGTTGAAACCGCAGATCGCCGGTGTACGCCACCTTTATAAAGAGTCCGGTGAGTTGCCCCAGGAAGAAGACGATGAGATCACTGACCAGACCCATATTGTTGTCAATCCGAGGACCTATCAGCAGATCGGTATTTCCAGCGGCATTGATGACCATGGTCTGTTCATGGTGGATTTTGGCGACGAGCGGTATTTTCCGTTCGAAGGCACAGGCGCTATTTCCCGCTGGACCCTTGCCTTTCCGCGTCAGAAATCCGAGCGGCAGATTGCGATTCTCGACTCCCTGACCGATATCATCCTGCATGTGCGCTATCTGGCCGTGGATGGCGGCAAGGTGTTCACTGAGCAGGTGGAGAAACTGGTGGCGGCAGTGGAAGAGGGTGAAGGGGGTAAGACAGTGTAAAGACGGGCGCCGGTCTCTTCCCTATTGATGCCGGCACCACAATAAAAAAACCCGCATCACTGCGGGTTTTTTTCAGAGGTTTAAAGCGCTTATTGCACTTCCACCGCCAAACTGTCGCTGATTTTCTTCTGCCAGATCGCAGGACCGGTGATATGCACCGACTCGCCCTTGGCATCGACGGCGACGGTCACCGGCATGTCCTTGACCTCGAACTCGTAGATCGCTTCCATGCCCAGCTCGGCAAAGGCCACGACTTTCGATTTCTTGATCGCCTGGGCCACCAGGTAGGCGGCGCCGCCGACGGCCATCAGGTACACGGCCTTGTGGTCCTTGATCGCTTCGATGGCGGTCGGGCCGCGCTCGGATTTGCCGATCATGCCCAGCAGGCCGGTCTGATCGAGGATCTGCCGGGTGAACTTGTCCATGCGCGTGGCTGTGGTCGGGCCCGCCGGGCCGACGACTTCTTCGCGCACCGGATCAACCGGGCCGACGTAGTAGATGAAGCGACCCTTGAGGTCCACCGGCAGGGTTTCGCCCTTGTTGAGCATTTCGACCATGCGCTTGTGCGCAGCGTCGCGGCCGGTGAGCATCTTGCCGTTGAGCAGGACGGTTTCGCCCGGCTTCCAGCTTTGCACGTCTTCCGGGGTCAGGGTGTCGAGGTCGACACGGCGGGCCGACGGGCCTGCTTCCCAGACGATTTCCGGGTAGGCGTCCAGCGGTGGCGCTTCCAGGGAAGCCGGGCCGGAACCGTCGAGCACGAAGTGGGCGTGACGGGTGGCGGCGCAGTTGGGGATCATGCACACCGGCAGGGACGCGGCGTGGGTCGGGTAGTCCATGATCTTGACGTCGAGCACGGTGGTCAGGCCACCCAGGCCCTGGGCGCCGATGCCCAGTTGGTTGACCTTTTCGAACAGCTCAAGACGCATCTCTTCGATACGGTTGGACGGGCCGCGCTTTTTCAGCTCGTGGATGTCGATGGACTCCATCAACACTTCCTTGGCCATGACCGCGGCTTTCTCGGCAGTGCCGCCGATGCCGATGCCGAGCATGCCCGGTGGGCACCAACCGGCGCCCATGGTCGGCACGGTCTTCAGAACCCAGTCAACGATCGAGTCGGACGGGTTGAGCATGGCCATCTTCGATTTGTTTTCCGAACCGCCGCCCTTGGCCGCCACGTCCACTTCCACGGTGTTACCCGGGACGATGGAGTAGTGGATGACCGCCGGGGTGTTGTCCTTGGTGTTTTTGCGCGCACCCGCCGGGTCGGCGAGGATCGAGGCGCGCAGGACGTTCTCCGGCAGGTTGTAGGCGCGACGCACACCTTCGTTGATCATGTCGTCCAGGCCCATGGTGGCGCCGTCCCAGCGCACGTCCATGCCGACGCGCACGAATACGGTGACGATGCCGGTGTCCTGGCAGATCGGGCGATGACCGGTGGCGCACATGCGCGAGTTGATCAGGATCTGCGCCATGGAATCGCGTGCGGCAGGCGACTCTTCACGCAGGTAGGCCTCGTGCATGGCCTGGATGAAGTCCACGGGGTGGTAGTAGGAAATGAATTGCAGGGCGTCGGCAACGCTCTGAATCAGGTCATCTTGCTTGATCACGGTCACGGGGTGCGCTCCTCTGATAAGGACGGGAACATTTTATGTGCTGGCATCCGCACAGCTGCAACGGGTGTAGCAGAGCTGTCAGGTCGCGGTTGCAAACAGGGCGCGGCAGTATACCCCTTGAACAGCTACGGTCCATCCACCGCTTGTGCAAGAGACTGTTGTGGTGGGTGATAAGGCGGTGGGGGGAGGGTGGTGTTGTGGGGTATACACATCGCAGTGGGAGCTGTCGAAGGCTGCGAATGGATCTACCTGATACACCGCTATCGCAGCCTTCGGCAGCTCCTACAAAAATCGCATGCCCATTCAGATGATGGTTAACAGGTATGTCTTGAACATGCGGACTAGGCAACCCGCAAGCGTAGCGCTAGAGTGGTTGCTTCGTGCCACTACGGGAAGGAATCCTTTTGAGCACACCCCGTGGCAGGTTGATAGCCAACACCAGGCAGACCCTTATTCTTCAGCGTTTCGGGATGGCCGCACTGACCTATGTCGTGGTGCTCGCCTTGACGTGGCTGGCAATCTGCACCGGCGACCTGGCCCAGCCGCTGCCGGTGGCGCTGGTCAGCAGCAGTCTGGTGCTGGTAAGCCAGTTGGTCCTGCTGGCGGTCTTCGTCAGCGGCTGGAACCAGCGCTTCGCCGACCCGAGCCTGACAGAGTTCCAGGTATTGCTGGCCATCGCCTGGTTGACCTGGCTGCTGGCCTGGCTGGATGGCTCGCGCGGTACTTTCCTGGCGCTGTATGCGCCGATTTTGCTGTTCGGCCTGTTCCAGCTCGATGCCAAAGTGTTCGCCCGCTGCGCGGTCATCGTCTTTCTGTGCTTTCTCGGGATCAATGCCCGTGAGTGGCTGATGCTGCCGTCGCCTGCACCGTTCGGCCATGTCCTGGTGCAGACCTGCGTGTTGTTCGTCATGCTGGCGTGGCTGAGTGTATTTGCCGGTTATGTGCAGGCCCAGCGCGGGCGCATGCGTCAGCGCCGCCTTGCCTTGCAGGCGCATCAGGACACGCTGCGCGGCATGATGCGCCAACTCGAAGAAGTGGCCGCCACCGATGAGCTGACCAATCTGTACAATCGCCGCTACTTTCTGCGCATGGCCTCTCGTGAGTTGCACGGGATGCACGATGAGCAGACCCACGGCCTGGCCCTGATCGATCTGGATCACTTCAAGCGCATCAACGACGCCTACGGCCATGCGGTCGGTGATCGGGTGTTGCAGACGTTTGCCAGGGTCACCCAGAGCAGCCTGCGCGAGAGCGATATTCTGGCGCGTTATGGAGGCGAAGAATTCGTGATGTTGATTCCCCGTTGTACCCAACATCAGCTGAGCGACTGCTGCGAACGGGTGCGCCAGGTTTTTGCCGGGGCCGAGCTTGAAGGCGTGGGTGACGTGGAGCTGAGCCTGTCAGTGGGCATGACCCTGCTGCGCTGGGGCGATGATCTGGATACGGCCCTGCAGCGTGCCGATCAGGCGCTGTATCAGGCCAAGCGTGACGGGCGCAACCGCTGCGTTGCCGCTTGGGAGCAGGCCAATGCCTGAGCTGCGGGTGGGTGACCGGCGCTGGTCGGTCGCGGCGTCGAGCAATCTGCTGGACGCCTTGAATCAGGCGGGCGTTAGCGTGCCTTACAGCTGTCGGGCAGGGAGTTGCCATGCCTGTCTGGTGCGTTGCGTGCAGGGTGAGCCACTGGATGCCTTGCCGGACGCGCTGGAGGCGGGCAAGCGCCAACAGGGCTGGCGTCTGTCCTGTCAGTGCCGGGTCGTCGAAGACCTGACGGTGGAAGTGTTCGATCCGTTGCGTGACGGCCTGCCCGCCCATGTCGCCGCCTGCGACTGGCTGGCGCCGACGGTGTTGCGCCTGCGTCTGGAAGCGCAGCGGCCGCTACGTTATCGCGCCGGGCAGCATCTGGTGCTGTGGACGGCCAATGGCGTGGCCCGGCCTTATTCGCTAGCCAGCCTGCCGGGGGAAGATCCCTGGCTGGAGTTTCATCTGGACTGCCGCCAACCCGGTGCCTTCATCGACGTCGCCCGGCAATTGCAACCCGGCGATAACTTGCGCCTGGGCGAGCTGCGCGGTGGCGCCTTGCGTTACGACCCGGACTGGCAGGAGCGACCCTTGTTACTGATGGCAGCGGGCACGGGGCTGGCGCCGCTGTGGGGGCTGCTGCGCGAGGCGCTGCGTCAGGATCATCAAGGGCCGATTCACCTGATTCATCTGGCGGCCGAGCACTACCTGGCGGACGAGTTGAACGCCCTGGCGGCGGCCCACAGCACTCTGACGGTGCAACAGGTGACGGTAGAGCAGTTGCCTGCCCTTCTGGACGGGTTGCGCCTGCTGCCGCGGCAGACCATGGGCCTGTTGTGCGGCAGCCCCGGTCGGGTGGAGCTGTTTGCCAAGCGACTGTACCTGGCAGGGTTGCCGCGTAATCAGTTGTTGGCGGATGTTTTTGTCGGGCAGGCGGATTGCTGACGGCTGAGCGAATCCAGTGAGCGCGAACTGTGGGCGAATTCATTGGCGAAGGGGCCAGTACATCCAACACATTTGGCGGCGTCCGAAATAAAGCTTTCGCGAATGAATTCGCTCCCACAGTAGTGCGTGAATATCATCGGATCTGTGGGAGCGGATTCATCCGCGAAGGGGCCAGTACATCCAACACATTGGCGGCGTCCGAAATAAAAGCTTTCGCGAATGAATTCGCTCCCACAATAGCGCGTGCATATCGTCGGATCTGTGGGAGATTCATTGGCGAAGGGGCCAGTACATCCAACACATTTGGCGGCGTCCGGAATAAAGCTTTCGCGAATGAATTCGCTCCCACAGTAGTGCGTGAATATCATCGAATCTGTGGGAGCGGATTCATCCGCGAAGGGGCTGCTCTGGCTTTAAATCAAACATAGAATCTCCCACACAGTCAGGCATTGAAGATCGCCACTCTAATGAAAAAGCCCCGGTCTCATCACTGAGCCGGGGCTTTTCTATAAGGCCTGAGCCTTAGACCATTGGGTCGCCAACGTGCAGGATTTTCATGCCGTTGGTGCCGCCGATGGTGTGGTAGCTGTCGCCCTTGGTCAGGATGACCCAGTCACCTTGCTCGACCAGACCGCGCTTGAGCAACTCGTCCACCGCCGACTGGCTGACCTGGCCTGGTGGCAGGTTGGCCGGATCGAATGGCACGGTGTAGACGCCACGGAACATGGCGGCACGAGCCTGAGTTGCGCGGTGCGGGGAGAACGCATAGATCGGCACCGAGGAGCGGATGCGCGACATGATCAGCGGGGTGTAGCCGCTTTCCGTCAAGGCGATGATCGCTTTCACGCCGGGGAAGTGGTTGGCGGTGTACATGGCCGCCAGGGCGATGCTTTCGTCGCAGCGAGTGAAGGACTCACCGATGCGATGCTTGGAGCTCTTGCCGGTCGGATGACGTTCGGCGCCCATGCAGATGCGGGCCATGGCCTGCACCGCTTCCACCGGATAGGAGCCGGCGGCGCTTTCGGCCGAGAGCATCACGGCATCGGTGTAGTCGAGCACGGCGTTGGCCACGTCGGACACTTCGGCGCGGGTCGGCATCGGGTTGGTGATCATCGATTCCATCATTTGCGTGGCGACGATCACGGCCTTGTTCAGGGTGCGCGCGTGGGCAATGATTTTCTTCTGTACGCCAACCAGCTCGGCGTCGCCGATTTCCACACCCAGATCGCCACGGGCAACCATGACGGCGTCACTGGCGCGGATCAGGGCATCGAGGACTTCGTCATCGGCCACAGCTTCGGCACGTTCGATCTTCGCTACCAGCCAGGCGGTGCCGCCAGCCTCGTCGCGCAGTTGCCGGGCGTATTCCATGTCCGCCGCATCGCGCGGGAAGGAAACGGCCAGGTAATCCAGGTCCATTTCTGCGGCGAGCTTGATGTCCTGTTTATCTTTTTCCGTCAGGGCCGGAGCCGTCAGGCCGCCACCGCGACGGTTGATGCCTTTATGGTCCGACAGCGGGCCACCGATCAGCACGGTGCAGTGCAGTTCGTCAGCGGTCTGGGTGTCGACGCGCATGACCACGCGACCATCATCGAGCAGCAGTTCGTCGCCCACGCCGCAGTCCTTGACCAGGTCCGGATAGTCGATGCCGACGATCTGCTGGTTGCCTGCGGTCAGGGGATGAGCAGTGGAGAAGGTGAATTTGTCACCGACTTTGAGTTCAATGCGCTTGTCAGCGAATTTGGCGATACGGATTTTCGGGCCTTGCAGGTCACCCAGCAGGGCAACGAAGCGACCGTGCCGTGCGGCAATCTCGCGGATCAGCTTGGCGCGAGCCTTGTGCTCGTCCGGGGTTCCATGGGAAAAGTTCAGGCGGGCAACGTCCAGACCCGAGAGGATCAGTTGCTCGATGACTTCGGGCGAGTTACTGGCGGGGCCAAGTGTGGCAACGATTTTGGTACGGCGAACGGTCATGCACAAACTCCTTAATTGAAGCGCAGCGAGAGGCTACTACTGTCTTGGGCTGTAGTCATTGTTCCTTTGCACTACCTCGAAGATGATCAGCCGGGCAAATGGCAGACGATTGGCGATCAATCTGCCCTGTAGAAATGGCGGCGCAGGCCGATAGCGTGCAGAGCACAGGAGAGTCCCATGCGTATCGTGATGATTTTAGTATTGCTGGCTGCTGTCAGCGGTTGTACCCGTTGGTCGATGAATTCGAATCTCAACAGCGCCTACCGTGATTTCGAGCGCGGTGACTGCGATGCCGTGATGCTGGACCTGTCCAAGGTCGATCGGCAGAGTCGTGCGCGGCGATACATCCAGCCGGAGGTATCGATGTTGCGCGGGCAGTGCCTGGAGCGACAAAAACTCTATGTCGACGCCGCGCAGACATATCAATACATCATGACTCAGTTCCCTTACAGCGAGTATGCTTTCCGGGCTCGTGCACGTCTGGATACGCTTTCCCAGCTCGGCCATTATCGTGGCAATGCGCCAGCCGCAGTCACCACTCCGGCTCCGCTGTGAGGTAACAAGAGTTTTACACCCAATTGGATGAGCGGCCATGAATTTGAGTGGCTGTCTGCCATCTATGCGCTAGTCTCTGTAACGCGGGTGAGATCAAGGGCATCACAAATGCCCCGGAACCCGCCGGAGCTTTCCACAATCTGACGTGGTGAGTTCAAAGCATTAGCGCGACCATGCTCAATGGTCCTCGATGGCGACCTTTCCATGCTCAATCGAAGAATCGAACGGCATCAATTGCCTTGTTTTCTGCAGGTTTACAATCGTTATACCGGCAAGACCCTGGGGTATCTCGGCAATATCTCCGACGAAGGCCTGATGCTGATCAGTGATCTGCCCTTGTTGGTAGGGGCGGTCTTTGCCCTGTCCCTGCAAGTGCCTGGCGGTGAACGCGGCCGACGTACGCTGGATATCAGTGCGCGTTGCCTGTGGTCACATGAAGATGAAACGCCGGGTCATTTCGACTCGGGGTTTTCCCTTGAAATGGCGCCCACTGAATATTTCGAATTGATCGCGGCATTGAAGTACTACTTCTGCTTTTATGCGGTGGAGGCTTCGGCCTGAATATCCTTTTGATCTGAAATGGGATCTTATGGAAGCCGCCCTGCTGGCGATCGAGTGCGAATTGCTCGCAACAGCAGCGCTAGCGGCTGGTCTGTCGCTAGCGCCAGCAAGTCGGCCACATAGATGTCCGCGCGCCTGTTTACAACGCTCCGGCCTTTTTCCAGCTTAGATAGCGGCTGACCAATTGCGGCCCCAGTTCGCCGGGACGTACGTCCAGTACCGGAATGCCATGGGCGCTCAGGCGTTCGTGTAATCCGGCACGGGCGTTGAGAAAGTCCACGGCGGCGCAGTAGGTCAGGGCCTCATCGTGGGTCTGCACGGTGGTCTGGCGCAGGGTGTCGAGCACATCTTCGCGCAGGCTTGCCACCAATACGCGATGTTGGCGGCCCAATTGCTTGGCAGCGGCCAGCAGTTCTTCGTCATCTTCGTCGCGCAGGTTGGTGATCAGTACCACCAGGGCGCGACGTTTCTGCCTGACCAGCAGTTCCCGCACCGCCTGGCTGTAGTCGGCCGGTCGCTGGCTGCACTCCAGATCATAGACACCATTGAGCAACTGGCTCAGTTGGCCCTGGCCCTTGACCGGCGCCAGGTAGCGACGTTGTTCGCTGGCCAGGGTACACAAGCCGACGGCGTCGCCCTGACGCAAGGCCACATAGCTGAGCAGCAGACAGGCGTTAAGGGCGTGATCGAAGTGACTGAGCTCGCCGTCCTGACTGCGCATGCGTCGGCCGCAGTCGAGCAGGAAAACTATCTGTTGGTCGCGTTCGTCCTGATATTCCCTGGCAATGGGCGTGCGTTGCCGGGCAGTGGCTTTCCAGTCAATCTGACGCAGGCTGTCGCCTTCGCGGAATTCGCGCAGCTGGTTGAACTCCAGGCCCAACCCGCGCCGCTGACGCTGACGCACGCCGATCTGGCTCAGCCAGTTATCCACAGCCAGTAACTGGCCACCGTAGAGCCGGGCAAAGTCGGGGTAGACCCGGGTGCTGCCGGGTACGTCCAGATAGCGACGTGACTGCCACAGGCGCAAGGGGCTGGGCAGATTGATTTCGCAGCACTCGAACTGAAAGCGCCCGCGTTTGAGTGGACGCAATCGATAGCCCAGCTCGCCGCGCTGGCCGGGACGCAACGTGATGCTCTGCGGCAGGTGTTCGGTCGCCAGGCCAGCCGGGGCGTGATCATGCAGGCTCAGGGTCAGGGTGACCGGGCTGTCATGCTCGATATCCATGCGCACTTCGCTCCAGCGACCCAATGCCAGGCTGCCTGGCATGTGCCGTTGCAGGCGTGGCGAAGGCCTGCGCAGGAGCCAGATGGCGTCGAGCAACCCCAGCAAGGCCACCGCCACCAGTACAGCGACGAATCCACTGGCCGCCCTGGCGGGCACGCTGATATCCAGCGCATTCAGGCTGCCAAGGATAATGGCTATACCCAGCAGCGCGAGCAGAATGCCCAGCAGGCTGCGCGAGGGCTTGAGGAGCTGTTTCACAGGCGCGGTGCCGGAACCTGATCGAGCATCTGGCGTAGCACCTGATCCACCGACAGGCCTTCTATGTCCAGCTCCGGCGACAGCCGTACACGGTGACGCAGCACCGCCAGGGCACAGCCTTTGACGTCGTCGGGAATGACGAACTCGCCACCGCGCAGCAAGGCCCGGGCCCGTGCGCCGCGGACCAGGGCAATCGATGCCCGCGGCCCGGCACCCAGGGTAAAACCCGGCCAGGTACGGGTGGCCCGGGCCAGGCGCACGGCATAATCCAGGACCTGCTCATCCAGTGGCAGTTCGCTGGCAATACGCTGCAGAGCTTGTACCTCCCGGGCATGCATCAGCACGCGCAAGGGTTGCACGTCGAGCATATCGGCGCGGCTGGAGCGGGTGACCTGGCGGACCATGGCCAGCTCTTCGTTGGCCTGGGGGTAGTCCATGCGCAGCTTGAGCATGAAGCGATCCAGCTCGGCTTCCGGCAGCGGGTAGGTACCTTCCTGTTCGATGGGGTTCTGGGTTGCCAACACCATGAACGGCTGAGCAATCGGCAGGGCGCGGCCTTCCAGGGTGACCTGACGCTCCTGCATGGCTTCGAGCAGCGCGGCCTGGGTTTTGGCCGGAGCGCGGTTGATTTCGTCGGCCAGCAGCAGGTTAGTGAATAACGGGCCCTTGCGCAGCTTGAACTGCTCGGTCTGCAGGTCGTAGACGGCGTGCCCGGTGACGTCGCTTGGCATGAGGTCCGGGGTGAACTGGATCCGCGCGAAATCGCCGCCGAAGCAACGGGCCAGGGCCCGGACCAGCAAGGTCTTGCCCAGCCCCGGCACCCCTTCGAGCAGTACATGGCCGCCGCCGATCAGGGCGGTCAGCACATCGTCGATCACGGCATCCTGACCGATCACCGCTTTGCGCAATTCATGGCGAATGGCCTGGGCCAGATGGCTGGCGCGCTGGCGTTGCCTGGTTTGGTGGTCGGGGTCGGGCGCCGTTGGCGCTGGCGCTGGTGGTTCGACGGCGACTGGTTCGCTGGTTGCGCCTTCAGGCCCGGTTTCGACCGGGGTATCGACTGCCGCGACGACTTCATCGGCTGCGGGAGTCATCATGCGCTTGTGAATGAACACATAGCGACCCGGGCTGGCGCTGTCCTGTGGGACCGGCTTCAGCCGGGAAGACGTAATCCCGGCCGAAGCCGGTCCCACAGCAGAGTGATCATTGCCCCCGGTAGAGTGCGCATTCTGATCGACGGGCTCGGTGGGTATATCAATGTCGAACTCGACGGGTTGTTGGCTCGAAGACTCGGTCGGGTGATCGCTCATAAGGCATTCCTGAGGGCTTGCAGGTGGGCAACCTGACGGGTGAAGTCGGCACTGGAAAGACGCTTGGCCGGACGCGGGCGCATGGCCTGGCCGACGGCACTGGTGGACTGGCGGGTAAGACGGGCCAGCACTTGCCATTGATCGGCCACGCCCAACTGTTCGAAGCCGGGGTGGCGTTGGCGGGCGCGGCGCAGAATGTCTTGTTGCAGGCCGCGCAGCAGGGTTTGCTGGCCACTGTGGCGCAGGAGGAAGTCGGCACTGGCGCGCAGGTGTTCGGTGAGCTGGCGGCGGGCGCGGGACGCCGGGGCCAGCATGGGGCCGTGGCGCAATCCGGCATGCCACAGGCTCATGACGATCAGCAGGGCCAGTACTGTCAGGGCCAGGGGGAAGTGATGCAGCAGCAGGCCGAACAGGTTGTCGTGATCGGTGCGCAGGACCATGGTCACTTCACTGTCCTGGGCCAGGTACCAGAGCAGCCAGGCATTGTCGTATTTGCCGATGGCGCGGGTTTTCCACAGCTCGGCGTCGGTCACCACGGTGATGATGCCCTGACCCCGGGTGAGTTGCAGCATGTGGGTGGAATCGGCGCTGTTGGCCCAGGCCTGGGCGACGTCCTGCGGGTCGTCGAGATGGAAGTCAGTGTCGAAACCGATATAGGCCGGGGCGCTTTCGTTTTCTATATATAAGCGGGTCAGTTCCGGCCAGGGCAGATTCGGTGTGTCGGAAATCGGTGCCGCGCGCATGGGAATCATCGGCCTGACTCGCTGATTGCTTTCCTGCAAATCCTGCTTTTGCAGGTCCTTGCTCAGGTATTGGCGCAGATGCAGGCGATCCAGCAGCAAGTCGCCGCTACGGCCCTTCTTCTCGTCCCAGAGCTGTTCGGCAACAAAGATCAGATGACCGCCATCCAGCACCCATTGCAAGACCTCATCGGCCTGATTCGGCGTCATGTTTTCCCGGCTGTCGAGCAGGATCAGGGTCTTGGCGGGCAACTCCGGATTGGGGTCGGGCAAGTGGTTGATATTGGTGATGACGTTGACCGGGATCGAGCGCTGGCGCAGGAACTCCTGAGCCGCGAGATACGGGTTGCTCCGGGCCTCCGGCGATGGTCCCTGGTCGATGCTGACGGAATAGCGCTCGATATGCTCGTAGCTGCGCTGAACGGCCAGAAGCAGCAGCGCCATGATCAGCAGGCCGAGCAGGATCGCGGTGCGCCGGGTCATGACGCTACGCTCGGTCTGCCCAGGTTGCGCCAGCCGTCACACAGTTCCTGACGCGCTTGCTCCGGCGGCAGTTGATGACCGTAGGCGAGGTTCTGCCAATGGCGCATCAGGTTGCGACTGAAAGCGGTGAGCGAGGGTTGGGCCAGGCTGGCAACCCTGAGCAGGACCTGGCCTTCGGTATCGGCCTCTTTCAGTGGCAACTGATAGTCCGTCAGCAGGCGATTGAGCAGGGCTCGATAGAGCAGGCCCAGGGCTTCCCGGGGATGGCTGGCCCAAAGCTGTTCCGCGTGGCCGGCGACGTCGTCCGGCAGGCTGGCGCTGCTGATCTGCAGACCGAACAACTGCTCGGGCATGTCTCGCAGTGGCAGTTTGTCTTTTGCATTTCGACGGCTGACAAAGGTGCCGACCCAGCTGCGATAGCGCCAGGCCAGCAGGCAGAACGCGGCCAGCAGGGCGCCCCAGAGCAGGACCTCAACGGTGCTGGCCAGGGTTCTGGCGGCGTTGAGCAAGCGCATCAGCCAAGGGGATGGCGCCGCCTGACGAGCATGTTCATCGGCCGGTTTGGCCTCGTCCGGAGTCTTCCAGCGCCAACGGGTTTCGCTCTTCATATTCTTGAAGGGCGGCTGATCCAGCACGCTGCCGATCTGCCGGGCCGAGTCCTGGCTGGTCACGGGCTGATGGGTCAGGCGCGGGCTCATGGGCCCGGCTTCCTGTTGACCGGCCTTCACCGGGCTCTGTTCGGGGATAGGGCAACTCTGGTCGGGTGGTTCGTCGGCCCAACTGGTCGACGAGACCGTCATTAACGCCACGCCCGCGCCGAGCAGCAGCACATAGGCGCTGCCGATCAGACGCTGGCGCAGGCGGCGCAGCACCAGTTCTATATCCCAGGCTTCCAGTTGCGTGCGCCGGTTGAGGTAGAGGGTGAAGCCACAGGCGACATAGATGGGTTCCCAGAACACCAGAACCAGCGCGTAAAAGGCGTTGGTCAGGTGCTCCAGCCAGTTCCACTGGCCTTCGGCGAGGAGCAGCTTTTGCCAGCCCCAGTCGATTTCGATCTGCTCGGGAATCATGGCGTAGAACAGCGTGATCATGCCGACCCAAAGGACGGTTTCCAGGCTCGCACCGACCGCCGTCAGGCAGCGTGCGGCGCGCATGTCCTTGCGGCTCAGCACGCCGATACGCTGGGCGCGGGGGGCGCCACTCAACTGTTCGAGCTGCTGGACGGGCAGCAGGAAACTGCGGCTGGCGCCCAGGCGACGCCAGGTCAGGCTGGCCAGCCATTGCGACTTGAGGGTGCGCGGCCAGGCTTTCAGGGCTTCCTTGAGGCTCGGAGTATTGCCAAACAATGCCTGGGAAAGGATCAGCAGCGGCAGGCGGTCGTACAGCGGCTTGAGCCACCAGAACACGAAAATGGCAATGGACGGGTATTCCCAGAACACGGCGCTGAGCAGGCAGAAGATCGGCAGCGTCACCAGGGCCCAACTGCCCATGAGCAGGCCGCGATGCTCCCGCGCCAACAGTACGCCGAGGTCGATGGACTCCCACGGGTTGCGCGGGCGAATGGCTACGCTGGCGTCAGTCAGGCGCATGGCGGTTGCGTCCGGCAAGGGTCAGGTAAGTCAGCACCAGCAGCCACAGGCCGCCGCCGACACTGTATTTGAGCGTAGGCGAGGGCCAGGCCAGGGAGGACCAGTAGGCTTCTATAAAGGCCGCGATCAACAGGAACAGGATGACGCCACCGATCAGCTCCACGCTGTCTTTGGCAGCCAGGCGCAGGGCTTCACCGCGCGGCCGTGGGCCGGGGGCGAGCAGGGCGGCGCCAAGTTTCAGGCCGGCGGCACCGGCCAGGGCAATGGCGGTCAGTTCGAAGGCCCCATGGCCGACGACGAACGACCAGAACGTCTGGCCGAAGCCGATGCCGGTCAGGTGCCCGGCAACCGCGCCGATCATCAGGCCGTTGAACAACAGGAAGAACAGGCTGCCCAGGCCGAACAGCAGGCCTGAAGCGTAGGTCTGAAAGCCGATGCCGATGTTGTGCATGATGTAGTAGCCGAACATCTGCCAGTCATCGCTGGATTCGCGCTCGATGGCCTGGCCGATCCTGGCGGCCGAGGGGTCGTACATGCTCTCCATCTCGGCCACCTGTTCGGGGCTGACGACGCTGTAGACCAGGTCGGGAAAGCCGTAGACCAGTGCGGCCATGACGATCAGGCTGGCGAAGAACAGCAGGGTGGCGGCCAGTACGAAACGCCATTCGTTGCGTACCCGGCGCGGGAAGTCGGCAAGGATAAAACTCAGCAGTTTACCGCCCAGTTGGCTGCGATGACGATACAACTGCTGATGACCGCGCATGGCCAGTTGTTGCAACGGATCGACGATATGGCTGCTGTAGCCGCGCTCCTGGGCCAGGGCCAGCTGCTGGCAAAGGCGACGGTAATCCTGGCTGAACGAGTCAAAGGATTTTGCCTTGGTCTTGCCGCGCTCAAGGGCATCCAGTTGCGTGGCAAAACGCAGCCAGTCTTGCTGATGGCGACTTTCAAAAACGCTCTGCTTCATGGCGGGCCCAACAGTCCGCGGGCGATGCCGTTGAGTCGGGTGACGGCCTGGGTGGGATGAACGCGTAACGGTTTGGCAAGGATATTGGCCAGCTCTTCGGTGCGCTCCTTGCTCAGCTCACTTTGGCGTTCAGCAAAACCGAGCACGGCACGCTGTTCGTCCAGGCTCAGGGCGAAGGGGGCAATCTGCGCGCTGGCTTCCGGCAGGCTCGGGCGCTTGACCGGAATGTCGCGATAGACCACCAGCGTGCCGGCGGCGAGATCACCCAGGCGCTTGAACATGGACTGTTGCAGGCAGGCAATGGCGCCGACGCAATAGCCCACCGGCAACATGTCGACAAAGCGCAGCAGGTTGCGAATCAGCGAGGCGGTCCAGCCGATGGGGGTGCCGTCATCGTGGACTACCCGCAGGCCCATGATCTGCTTGCCGGGTGTACGGCCCTGATTAAGCATTTCGAACAACACGGCGTACCACCAGGTCACCAGAAACAGCGCCAGGGCGGTGAGGCCCGCGCCGAACTTCTCCAGCGGGTGCAGCAGCACGGCGAGAATCAGCAGGGTGATGCCACGAATGCCCAGGTCGATGGCGAATGCCATAGCCCGCGGGACCAGGCCCGCAGGGCGCAAGATCAGATCGATACCTTCCGGGGTCTCGATGCGGATGCGGGTGTCCAGCGGCGCAGGCGATGGCGCGGTCCTTGGCAAAGCGTGCGGGGATGGCATTGTCGGGAATGGGGATTCCTTGGGGAAAGACTGATCCTAGTGGTGAGTCATGAAAATGACTATTAATTTTTCTGTGCCCGCACGGCCACGGGCATTGGGAAACGTCCGAAAGATGTATCAGAACATTATCCAATTCGCCATTTGCTTGAACTCGGCCCTACACTTCGGCGGTCTTCTGTTCAGGATCAGCCCGTGACTTCCAGCATTTTCTGGTACGACTACGAAACCACCGGCATCAACCCGCGTAATGATCGGGCCTTGCAGGTTGCCGGTATTCGCACCGATGACCAACTCAATGAGATCGCCGAGCCGGTGAATCTTTATTGTCAGCCCAGTGACGACATCCTGCCCCATCCGGCGGCCTGCATGATCACCGGCATCACCCCTTCGCGCCTGGCCGAACAGGGGTTGGGTGAGGCCGAGTTCATGACCCGGGTGCATGCCGAACTGGCGGCGCCGGGTACTTGTGGCGCAGGTTACAACACCCTGCGTTTCGATGATGAGGTCACGCGCTACAGCCTGTATCGCAACTTTTTCGATCCTTACGGTCGTGAATGGCAGGGCGGTAACAGTCGTTGGGATTTGATTGATGTTGTGCGCACTGCTTATGCGCTGAGGCCTGAAGGCATTGTCTGGCCCGAGGAAGAAGGGCGGGTCACCTTGAAACTGGAGCGTTTGACCGCTGCCAACGGTATTGACCACGGCCAGGCTCATGACGCTTTATCCGATGTTCGCGCAACCATTGCACTCGCGCGTTTGATTCGTGAAAAACAACCCAGGCTTTATGACTTTTTATTTCATCTTCGCAGTAAACAGAAGGTTCAAGAGCAGATTCGCCTGTTGCAACCGCTGGTGCATATTTCCGGACGTTTTTCTGCGGCCCGTAACTACCTGGGCGTCGTGTTGCCGCTGGCCTGGCATCCGAAAAACCGCAATGCATTGATTGTCTGTGACTTGCATCTGGATCATGCCCCTCTGTTGCAAGAGCAGGCGCAAATATTAAGACAACGGTTATATACGCGTCGTGACGATCTGGCAGAAGGCGAACTGCCGGTGCCGCTGAAACTGCTGCATATAAATCGCTGTCCGGTGGTAGCGCCGATGGGCGTGCTGCGTGCCGAAGATATTGAGCGTCTGCAACTGGATGTGGCTGGCTATCAGCAGCGAGCAGAACGGTTGGTCGAGGCCCGGGAACTATGGGAGGAAAAACTCAAGGTCGTTTATGGCCCTGAGGAATTCGCGGGCACTGATGATCCTGAACAACAGTTGTATGACGGCTTTATGGGTGATCGTGATCGTCGTTTATGTGAACAAGTGCGCATTGCCGAGCCCGAACAGTTGGCGCGCGGCGCGTGGCCATTCGACGATGCGCGACTCCCTGAATTATTGTTTCGTTACCGTGCCCGTAACTTTTCTGACACCTTGACTGCAGAGGAGGCGCAGCGCTGGCGGGCTTTCTGTCGGGAGCGTCTGACAGACGCTGGAAAAGGCGCACCTAATACGTTGCAAGGCTTTGCGCAGGCGCTGGCCGAGTTGTCTCCCACGGCGAGTACCGCGCAACTCCAGGTGTTGGGTGAATGGCAGCAGCATGTGCAGTTATTGCGTCAGCGCCTGGGGCTCTGACCTCATCGGGTATTGCGTAGGCAATAAAAAACGCCAGCAGGCTGGCGTTTTTGGGTGCAGCGAAAGATCGGCGATCTTGTCCGGGCTTAGCCCAGCAGAGTTGCCCAGCTTTCAACCTCGTCACCGCCCCACTTGGCTTTCCACTCTTTCAGAGTTTTGTGGTTGCCACCTTTGGTTTCGATGACTTCACCGTTGTGCGGGTTTTTGTATTGCTTGACTTTGCGCGCACGCTTGGTGCCGGTAGTCTTGACGATGCCGCGAGGTGCTTTATTAACTTTGGCGTCAGGATCGAGCAGGGCGATGATGTCGCGCAGGGACTTCTGATACTCAGCCATCAGGGTGCGCAGTTTGCCTTCGAATTCCAGCTCTTTTTGCAGTTTGTCGTCTTCCGACAGGTTCTTCAAACGAGCTTGCAGTTCTTTGATGGCTTCTTCTGTGGCGCGGTATTCGTTGATCAGAGACATGAGGAAGACCTTATGTTGTGATGTGGGCAGGGATCTGTGGAGCAATAATAGTCATGCTCTTTGTCCAAGTAAACATTAAATAAAAGTTTTATTTGAATTATTTAGAAATATAGAGCGGTCCTACAGCGCTGAGGAACTAGACGTCAGACCTTTTCGTACGAAAGATAGTCCCGCTGCAAGGCACTTAAATGCGTGTCGGCAGCCCTGGACAGGGCAGGCATGTTCATCAGCGGCTGGTATGCCAGAGCGTCGCACCGTCAGGGCTGAATGAGTCCTGTGCAGTTTTGCCGCGCAATCGCTAGAATGGCCGCCTTTGCGAAGTTCTGGAGTTTCCCTCATGCGCACTTTTCGTCTGGTGATTGCTTGCCCGGACCGTGTTGGCATCGTTGCCAAAGTCAGTAATTTTCTGGCGTCCCATAACGGCTGGATTACCGAAGCGAGCCACCATTCGGACAATCTCAGCGGCTGGTTTTTTATGCGCCACGAGATTCGTGCCGATACATTGCCATTTGAACTAGAAGGCTTTCGCGAGGCATTTGCGCCGATTGCCGAAGAGTTCGCCATGGACTGGCGCATTACTGACTCCGCGCAGAAAAAGCGCGTGGTACTGATGGCCAGCCGTGAGTCCCATTGCCTGGCCGACCTGCTGCACCGCTGGCACAGCGACGAGCTGGACTGCGAGATTGCCTGCGTGATCTCCAACCACCAGGACCTGCGCAGCATGGTGGAGTGGCACGACATTCCTTATTACCACGTGCCGGTCGATCCCCAGGACAAGGAGCCGGCATTTGCCGAGGTTTCGCGTCTGGTCGGGCATCACCAGGCCGATGTCGTGGTCCTGGCGCGCTACATGCAAATCCTGCCGCCGCAGCTGTGCCGGGACTATGCTCATCAGGTCATCAACATCCACCATAGCTTCCTGCCGTCGTTCGTAGGCGCAAAGCCCTACCATCAGGCGTCGTTGCGTGGCGTGAAGTTGATCGGCGCGACTTGCCACTATGTGACTGAAGAGCTGGATGCAGGTCCGATCATTGAGCAGGACGTAGTGCGCGTCAGCCACCGCGACAGCATCGAAAACATGGTGCGCTTCGGTCGCGATGTGGAAAAGATGGTCCTGGCCCGCGGCCTGCGCGCGCACCTGGAAGACCGGGTACTGGTGCATGACAACAAGACTGTGGTTTTTGACTGATCAGACGTCGATACCCATCTGATCCGGGATCGACTTTTGTGTTATGGGACCGGCTTTAGCCGGGAAGGCGCAGGCAGGACAGATGCATTTTAAGTGTTTGTGGCATTGTCTTCCCGGCTCAAGCCGGTCCCAAAAAACGCTCGTCCTTTTCTAAAGAGAGGTTTCCATGTCCGATCCCCTCGACAAAGCCACCTCGACCGCTCCGCCTACTCTCGGCGAGGGTTGTCTGAGCCGTTATGACCCGGACGCCCTGACGCCGGAAAACGGTACTGAATTCGAAGGCGCCGCCGAACTGTGGGAAAGCTTGCAGCCCGCAGTAGACGTGCGCGATGAAGAGCCGGGCAAGCAAAAGCCCTGATCTTGCAACCAGCCGAACTTGGTCATGGGCTGACGGCCGTCTTCCAGTAACTGTTGCAGCAACTGCAACCAGTAGCGACGAGAGAAGTCATGACGCATATCCACAGGGTGCAGACCCAGGCGCAGGGTCGCGGCCTGTTTCGTCTGCCATTGGCGAACGTCTCCAATAAATTTTGACAGGCCTCGGCGCCAGGCTGTGCCTGCGCTCCAGACGATGCCAGGTGCTGGCAGCGCCTGGAAATCCGGCAGGCGGTAGAAGTGCCCGGCGTCAGTGGTGTAGTCCAGTGGCAGATGACGCAGGGCTTCGCGACTGCCCTGGCTCATCAGCCAGGCCGGAGCGACGAAGCCATGTAACGGCCAGCGGTGACGTTGAAAAAGCTCGATTCCTGCTTCCAGGCGCGTGTGGGCCTGTGCCGTCGTCAGCTCGTAGAATTCACCTTCCCAGGTGTAGATGCGACGCATGAAGTACTCGTGCAGCGTGCGCGGCGGGGGCTGGTCGTCGCAGTGGTAATAGCCATGCAGGGCCAGTTCGTCGCCTCGGGCCAGGCGTTGTTCGAGCATTTGGCAGAAGGCGGGGTTGCGTTCCAGGGCGTGACGCTTGTGAAAGTCCGGGACTACCAGCCAGGTAATCGGGATAGCACCCAGTGCATCGACTTCATGGACAAAGTCGCGATAGTCAGCCCAGCTTGCCGGGCTGACATCATGCAGTACCAGCAAGACGCTGCGCGGGTCAGACACGGACCATTTCCGGCATGCTGCTGCCGAGGACGTCCTGATAGTGGCCCATCAGGCCCTCGACCACCTTGTCCCAGGCGTAGTGATTTTCCACATAGGCGCGGGCAACCATCCCTTTGTTTTTGGCGCCGTTGGCGAACAGTTCGCGCACGGCACTGGCCATGGCGTCAGGGTGGTTTGGTTCACAAAGCATGCCGCAGGCAGGTGGCACGATTTCATTGAAGGCCCCGGCTGCCACCGCGACCACCGGAATGCCGCTGGCCATGGCTTCGAGCACGATCAGACCGAAGGTTTCCTGATCACCGGCATGCACAAGGGCGTCGGCGCTGGCCAGCAGGCGCGCGACATCTTCTACCGGACGAAAGCGTTCCAGCACTGACACATTATCCGGCACCTGGCTCGGCATATGGGAGCCGATCAGCAGCAGGTGGTAATTGGGGCCCAGCAGCTTCATGCACTCCAGCAGCACCGGCAGGTTCTTCTCCTTGGCGCCGCGCCCGGCGAACACCAGCAGTCGGGTATCCTCGTCCAGGCCAAGGCCGCGCCGGAGGGTCGGGTCGTATTTGTCCGGGTTGAAGGTCTCAAGGTCGACGCCCAGAGGCTGCACATGGACATTGCCGACGCCCATTTCGGTCAGTTTCTCGGCCATCAGGTTGCTCGGAGTGAGCACCCGGTCGAAATGGCTGTAGAGCTTGCTGATATAGGTTTCGGCATTACTGCCCAGCCAATGGCCGACGCGATTGCTGACCAGCATAGGCAGGTCCGAGTGATAGAAACCGATGACTGGCATGTCCAGTTGTCGCCGGGCATCAAGAGCCGCCCAGGCGGTCAGGTAAGGGTCACCGACTTCGATAAGGTCTGGCTGCAGGGCTTCAATTGCCTTGCGCCACTGGTGCATGCGCATCGGAAAGCGATAGCCGTTGGCAAAGGGCACTGCGGGAGTAGGGACCTGATAGATGCCGTTGCGCTGGCTCAGGTGGGCGCCAGGAATCAACAGGCTGTGACGAACATCGGGATAGCGCTCCAGACAGCGGTGCTTGGCATCCAGATAAGTACGCACGCCGCCGCTGGCCGGGGCGTAGAACATGGTCATGTCGGCGATGTGCACGGGGATAGATCCTCCTGGGCGGGCTGCTGCAACGCAGGGTTCAAGGATTGACCACGGTTGAGAATAGATGGTTCGCCACAGGGGACGAGTAGCAGGCGCCCGTGTGGCCGTGGCAAAGCTGGTCAATACTTGACCACTCTTCCACGTGCCATGCGGGTGATGTCATGTCCGAGTCTCGTTCGATTGTCCTCGGTGCCGGTCCTGACGGGCTGGCGGTGAGTCAGGCCTTGCGCCTGTGTAACCGTCACGGTCTGATTGCGGGAGCGACCGGCACCGGCAAGACCGTCACCCTGCAACGCCTGGCTGAAAGTTTCAGCGATGCCGGCGTCGCGGTGTTCGCCGCTGATATCAAGGGTGACCTGTGTGGTCTGGGGGCACCGAGTGTCTCCCGGGGTAAAGTGGCCGAACGGATTGCCGGCATGCCCTGGCTGAATTATCAGTCTCAGGCTTATCCGGTGACCTTGTGGGATGTGCAGGGTCAGTCAGGTCATCCATTGCGCACCACCCTGTCTGAAATGGGGCCGTTGTTGCTGGGTAATCTGCTTGAACTGACCGACAGCCAGCAATCGACCCTGTACGCCGCCTTTAAGGTCGCCGATCGCGAAGGTCTCTTGCTGTTGGATATCAAGGACCTCAAGGCATTGCTCAAGCACCTCAAGGACAACCCGCAGCTGCTGGGCGAAGACAGTGCGTTGATGACCACCGGTTCAAGCCAGGCGTTGCTGCGGCGCCTGGGGGTGCTTGAACAGCAGGGTGCTGAAGCCTTGTTCGGCGAGCCGGCGTTACAGCTCGAAGACTTGTTGCATCCGGACAGCAATGGCCGTGGACGCATCCATTTATTGGAGGCCAGTCGCCTGATACATGAGTCGCCCAAGGTCTATGCCACTTTCCTCTTATGGCTGTTGGCGGAGCTGTTCGAGCAATTGCCGGAGCGTGGCGATGCCGACAAGCCGTTGCTGGTGCTGTTTTTCGATGAAGCTCATTTGCTGTTTACCGGGACCCCTGTCGCTTTGCGCGAACGTCTGGAGCAGGTGGTGCGGCTGATTCGTTCAAAGGGTGTCGGGGTGTTTTTTGTCACCCAGTCGCCCGGTGATTTGCCGGATAACGTGCTCGCACAACTGGGTCTGCGTATTCAGCACGGGTTGCGGGCGTTCACGGCCAAAGAACAGAAATCCCTGCGCGCTGTGGCCGACGGCTTCCGGCCCAACCCGGCCATCGACGCCTTGGCTGCGTTGACTGAGTTGGGCATAGGCGAGGCGCTGGTCGGAACCCTGGAGGACAAGGGTACGCCCGCAATGGTCCAGCGGGTGCTGATTGCGCCACCGCAGTCACGTATCGGCCCGTTGAGCGAGCAAGAGCGAATGACGCTGATTCGTCAGTCGCCTCTGGCTGGACGTTACGATCAAGCGTTTGACCGCGAGTCGGCCTATGAACTGCTGGCCCGAAAAGCTTCTGTGACCACGCCTGAGGTGGCGGTGCCCGAAGAAAAGGGATTGGGCGATATGGCCGGGGAGTTTCTTGGCGGGGTGGCCGGACAGGCGCTCAAGTCAGCGATGCGCCAGGCCGTCAGTCAGATTGGCCGCGAATTGGTCAGAGGCTTGATGGGGTCGTTACTGGGTAGCAAGCGACGGCGCTGAAGCGGGCAGGCCACCCCATTGCGCCCCGGGTAAGGCCCCGGCCGTGGGGGGCCCCCCCCACACCCCCGCCCCCCCGCCCCGGGTGACGGGCCGGGGGAGGGCCCCCGCCCAGAGGGTGTTTGGG